>NZ_JBHJQP010000089.1:0-32167 GCF_042262625.1 Streptomyces sp. NPDC056347
GGGCCGAGGAATCGGCTCCGCCCGGCGACGGGCTCCGGGGTACTGCTTCGCTCAGCGGACCGGGTGACCGGCCTCCCGCAGCGCGCCCTTGACCTCGGAGATCCGCAGATCGCCGAAGTGGAAGACGGACGCGGCGAGCACCGCGTCGGCCCCCGCCGTGATGGCGGGCGCGAAGTCGGCGAGCCGGCCGGCGCCGCCGGAGGCGATCACGGGGACGGTCACATGCGCGCGGACCGCCGCGATCATCTCCGTGTCGTAGCCGTCCTTGGTGCCGTCCGCGTCCATCGAGTTGAGCAGGATCTCGCCCGCGCCCAGCTCGGCGGCGCGGTGCGCCCACTCCACGGCGTCGATGCCGGTGCCCCGGCGGCCGCCGTGCGTGGTGACCTCGAAGGTGCCTTCGGGGGTGCGCCGGGCGTCCACCGAGAGCACCAGGACCTGGCGGCCGAAGCGCTCGGCGATCTCCCGGATCAGCTCGGGGCGGGCGATGGCCGCGGTGTTGACGCCGACCTTGTCCGCACCGGCCCGCAGCAGCTTGTCCACGTCCTCGGCGGTGCGGACGCCGCCGCCGACCGTGAGCGGGATGAAGACCTGCTCGGCGGTGCGGCGCACCACGTCGTAGGTGGTCTCCCGGTCGCCGCTGGAGGCGGTGATGTCCAGGAAGGTCAGCTCGTCGGCGCCCTCGGCGTCGTACAGCTTCGCCATCTCGACGGGGTCGCCCGCATCGCGCAGGTTCTGGAAGTTGACGCCCTTGACGACCCGGCCGTTGTCGACGTCCAGGCAAGGGATCACCCGTACCGCCAGGCTCATCGGGCCCCTCCCCGGTACGCCTCGACCTCGACCTCGACGACCAGGCTCGGGTCCACCAGACCGGCGACAACGACCATCGTCGCGACCGGACGGACCTCGCCGAAGATCTCCTTGTGGGCCCGGCCGACCTCGTCCGTGTCCCGGACGTGCGTGACGTACATCCGGGTGCGGACGACGTCCTCGCGGCCCAGGCCGAGCCGGGCCAGCGCGTCGAGGGCGACCTTGAAGGAGGTGACGGTCTGGTCGTACGGGCCGCCCGCGGCGATCTGTCCGTTCTCCACGGAGGTGCAGCCGGCCACCAGGACCAGCCCGTTCGGCAGCTCCACGGCGCGGGAGTAGCCGAACTTCTCCTCCCAGGGCGCGCCGGAGGAGACGCGCCGGACGGTCCCGCTCATCCGGACACCGCCTGGAGCGCCTCTTCGAGGGTGAACGCCTCGGCGTACAGCGCCTTGCCGACGATCGCGCCCTCCACGCCGTCCGGGACGAGCGCGGCGATGGCCCGCAGGTCGTCCAGCGAGGAGACGCCGCCGGAGGCGACGACGGGCTTGTCGGTGGCGGCGCAGACGTTCTTCAGGAGCTCCAGGTTGGGGCCCTGGAGCGTGCCGTCCTTGGCGATGTCGGTGACGACGTAGCGGGCGCAGCCCTCGGCGTCGAGGCGGGCCAGCGTCTCGTAGAGGTCGCCGCCGTCGCGCGTCCAGCCGCGGCCGCGCAGCGTGGTGCCGCGGACGTCGAGGCCGACGGCGATCTTGTCGCCGTGCTCGGCGATGACCTTGGCGACCCACTCGGGGGTCTCCAGGGCGGCGGTGCCGAGGTTGACCCGGCGGCAGCCGGTGGCCAGGGCCGCTGCGAGCGAGGCGTCGTCGCGGATGCCGCCGGAGAGCTCGACCTTGATGTCCATGGCGGCGGCGACCTCGGCGATCAGCGCGCGGTTGTCCCCGGTGCCGAAGGCGGCGTCCAGGTCGACCAGGTGGAGCCACTCGGCGCCGGAGCGCTGCCAGGCGAGGGCCGCCTCCAGCGGGGAGCCGTAGGACGTCTCGGAGCCGGACTCGCCGTGGACGAGGCGGACGGCCTGGCCGTCGCGGACATCGACGGCGGGGAGCAGTTCAAGCTTCGGCATTACAGCGTCTCGATCCAGTTGGTCAGCAGCTGGGCACCGGCGTCGCCGGACTTCTCGGGGTGGAACTGGGTGGCCCACAGGGCGCCGTTCTCCACGGCGGCGACGAACGGCTCGCCATGGGTGGCCCAGGTGACCCGGGGGGCGCGGATCTGGGGGTTGGTGACCTCCAGGCTCCACTCGTGCACCGCGTAGGAGTGCACGAAGTAGAACCGGGCGTCGGCGTCGAGACCCGCGAAGAGCTGGGTGTCCTCCGGGGCCCGTACGGTGTTCCAGCCCATGTGCGGGACGACCGGGGCCTGGAGCGGGGAGACCGTGCCGGGCCACTCGTCCAGCCCCTCCGTCTCCACGCCGTGCTCGATGCCGCGCTCGAAGAGGATCTGCATGCCCACGCAGATGCCCATGACGGGACGGCCGCCGGAGAGCCTGCGGCCGATGATCCATTCGCCGCGGGCCTTCTTCAGCCCCTCCATGCAGGCGGAGAACGCGCCGACGCCGGGCACCAGCAGCCCGTCGGCGTTCATCGCCTTCTCGTAGTCGCGGGTGATCTCCACGTCGGCGCCGACGTGGGCCAGGGCCCGCTCGGCGGAACGCACGTTGCCGAAGCCGTAGTCGAAGACGACGACCTTCTTCTGCTCGCTCATCAGCCGCCCTCTCAGTCCCAGAGTCCCTGGATCCGCAGAACGCCCGCGACCAGGCACATCACGGACGCGAGCCCGAGCAGCACGATGACGCCCTTGGGCATCTTCTGCTTCGAGAAGGAGTAGACACCGCCGGCCAGGAAGAGACCGACCACGATCAGGATGGTGTTGAGGCCGGTCACAGCGCGCCCTTCGTGGAGGGGATGATCCCGGCGGCGCGGGTGTCGTGCTCGCAGGCGTAGCGCAGGGCGCGGGCGAGCGCCTTGAACTGGCACTCGACGATGTGGTGGGCGTTGCGCCCGTACGGCACGTGGACGTGCAGGGCGATCTGCGCCTGGGCGACGAAGGACTCCAGGATGTGCCGGGTCATCGTCGTGTCGTAGGAGCCGATCATCGGCGCCATGTTCTCCGGCTCGGTGTGCACCAGGTAGGGGCGGCCGGAGAGGTCGACGGTGACCTGGGCCAGCGCCTCGTCCAGCGGGACGGTGCAGTTGCCGAAGCGGTAGATGCCGGTCTTGTCGCCGAGGGCCTGCCGGAACGCGGCGCCGAGCGCGAGGGCGGTGTCCTCGATGGTGTGGTGCGAGTCGATGTGCAGGTCGCCGTCGGTCTTGACCGTGAGGTCGAAGAGCCCGTGGCGGCCGAGCTGGTCGAGCATGTGGTCGTAGAAACCGACCCCGGTCGACACGTCGACCTCTCCGGTGCCGTCGAGGTTTATCTCGACCAGCACCGAGGTTTCCTTGGTGGTCCGTTCCACCCGGCCTACGCGGGTCATGCGTCCAGCTCCTTCTTGAGTTCGCGTACCGCATCGAGGAACGCGTCGTTCTCCGCCGGGGTGCCCGCGGAGACCCGCAGCCATCCCGGTACGCCGTTGTCCCGGACCAGGACGCCCCGGTCGAGGATGCGCTGCCAGGCGGTGTGGCTGTCGGCGAAGCGGCCGAACTGGACGAAGTTGGCGTCCGAGTCGGTCACGTCGTACCCGACTGCGCGCAGTTCGGTGACGATCCGGTCGCGCTCGCTCTTGAGCGTCGCGACGTACCCGAGGAGCGTATCGGTGTGCTCCAGGGCGGCGAGCGCGGTGGCCTGGGTGATCGAGGAAAGGTGGTACGGCAGCCGCACCAGCTGCACGGCGTCCACGACGGCCGGGTCGGCGGCGAGGTAGCCCAGGCGCAGCCCGGCGGCGCCGAACGCCTTCGACATGGTGCGCGAGAGCACCAGGTTCGGCCGGCCCTCGATCAGCGGGAGCAGCGAGGCGTGGTGGCTGAACTCGCCGTACGCCTCGTCGACGACGACCATCGACGGCCCGGCCGCCTGGGCGGCGTCGTGGAGCGCGAGGACGGTCTCCGCGTCGACGGCGGTGCCGGTGGGGTTGTTGGGGGAGGTGATGAAGACGACGTCGGGCCGGTGCCCGGCGATGACCGCGCGGGCGGCGTCGACGTCGATGGTGAAGTCCTCGTTGCGCGGTCCGGAGATCCAGCCGGTGCCGGTACCGCGGGCGATGAGGGCGTGCATCGAGTACGAGGGCTCGAAGCCGATCGCGGTGCGGCCGGGCCCGCCGAAGGTCTGCAGCAGCTGCTGGAGGACCTCGTTGGAGCCGTTGGCCGCCCAGACGTGGGCGAAGGAGACCTCGTGCCCGGCGGTGCGGGTGAGGTAGCGGGCGAGCTCGGTACGGAGCTCGACGGCGTCCCGGTCGGGGTAGCGGTTGAGGCCGCGGGCGGCCTCGCGGACCCGCTCGGCGATCCGGTCGACCAGCGCCTCGGGCAGCGGGTAGGGGTTCTCGTTGGTGTTCAGCCGCACCGGTACGTCGAGCTGGGGCGCCCCGTACGGGGACTTGCCGCGCAGTTCGTCGCGGATCGGGAGGTCGTCGATGCGGGTGGTGCTGCCGTGCGTCACTGCTGCGGTACCTTCCAGCCGAACCTGGCCTTGAGCGCGGCGCCGTGGGCGGGCAGGTCCTCCGCCTCGGCGAGGGTCACGACGTGGTGGGTGACCTCGGCGAGCGCGTCGCGCGTGTAGTCGACGATGTGGATGCCGCGCAGGAAGGACTGCACGGACAGGCCCGAGGAGTGGCAGGCGCAGCCGCCGGTGGGCAGCACGTGGTTGGAGCCCGCGCAGTAGTCGCCGAGCGAGACCGGGGACCAGGGGCCGACGAAGATCGCGCCGGCGTTGCGGACCCGGGCGGCGACGGCGGAGGCGTCGGCGGTCTGGATCTCCAGGTGCTCGGCGGCGTACGCGTCGACGACCTTGAGACCGGCCTCCAGGTCGTCGACCAGGACGATCGCGGACTGGCGGCCGGCCAGCGCGGGCTCGATCCGGTCGGTGACGTGCTTGGTCGCGGCGATCTGCGGCTTCAGCTCGGCCTCGGTGGCGTCGGCCAGCTCCGCGGAGTCGGTGACCAGGACGGCGGCGGCCATCGGGTCGTGCTCGGCCTGGCTGATCAGGTCGGCGGCGACGTGCACCGGGTCGGCGGTGGCGTCGGCGAGGATCGCGATCTCGGTGGGGCCCGCCTCCGCGTCGATGCCGATGCGGCCCTTGAGGAGGCGCTTGGCGGCGGCGACGTAGATGTTGCCGGGGCCGGTGACCAGGTTGACCGGCGGGCAGTCGGCCGTCCCGTACGCGAACATCGCGATCGCCTGCGCGCCGCCGGCCGCGTACACCTCGTCGACGCCGAGCAGGGCGCAGGCGGCGAGGATCGTGGGGTGCGGCAGGCCGCCGAAGTCCTTCTGCGGCGGGGAGGCGACGGCGATGCCCTCGACGCCCGCCTCCTGGGCCGGCACGACGTTCATGACCACGGACGAGGGGTAGACGGAGCGCCCGCCCGGCACGTACAGCCCGACGCGCTCGACCGGGACCCACTTCTCGGTGACGGTGCCGCCGGGAACGACCTGGGTGGTGTGCGTGGTGCGGCGCTGCTCGCGGTGGACGAGCCGGGCCCGGCGGATCGACTCCTCCAGGGCGGCCCGGACGGCGGGATCCAGCCGCTCGGCGGCCTCGGCGATCGCCTCGGCCGGGACCCGGACCGAGCCGACCCGTACGCCGTCGAATTTCTCCCCCCACTCGATCACTGCCTCGGAGCCACGATGGCGGACGTCCTCGCAGATGGGCCGCACCGTCTCCAGGGCGGCTTCCACGTCGAACTCGGCACGGGGCAGCAGGTCGCGCAGGGCTCCACCCTCGGGGAGGGTGTTGCCGCGCAGATCGATTCGAGAGATCACACCGCAATTCTCGCAGACCGCCTGAGCCGTCCGGGCGCCCGTATCACTGGCTGATACATGCCTTGGACGTCACTGGTGACCAATAGCTTTCGCAACGTCACTCAGAGGGAAGAACAGCTCCGAGCGGAAGGGGCACCCGTGACCGAGCCGCACGATGGCGATTTTCCGGACGGTCTGAGCGCTGCCGAACTGGGCATGTGGCAGAGCTTCCGGAACGGAAGTACCTACGATCTGCGCGTCCGTGATCCCGCACGGGACGACCCGTTCGCCCCCGTGGTCTGGGGGCCGGAGCGCAGTGTGGACGGGCGTGTCGTCGCCCGGCTGCTGCTCTCGGGCCCGCCGCCGCGGCCCGGCCGGGTCGCGGCGCTGAAGCTCCGGGGCGTACGGATCACCGGGACGCTGGATCTCGCGGGCGGGCAGGTCGCCCCGTACGTGGAGATGACCGGCTGCCGCTTCGAGCGCGAGGTGGTGCTGCCGGAAAGCCACTTCACGACGCTGCGGATCGTCGGCTGCGCGATGCCGCGGCTGGAGGCGGCCCGGCTGCGCACCGAGGGCGATCTGCACCTGCCGCGCTGCCGCATCCCGTACGGCGTCCGGCTCACCGACGCCCAGATCGGCACCGATCTGCTGATCAGCCAGATCGAGCTCGGCCCGGACCGCACCGGGCGCGCCCTGGCCGGGGACGGTCTGTCGGTCGCCCAGGACCTCCAGGCCGAGCTGGTCGAGGCGCGCGGCGAGCTGAGTCTGCGCGGGGCGAAGGTGGGCGGTTCGCTGAGCCTGCGCGGCAGCCGTCTGCGCAGCACCGAGGGGCGGCGCGCGCTGAACGCCCCGCAGCTGTCCGTGGAGCGCACGCTGTACATGAGCGAGGCGTGGGTGAGCGTCGACACCGGCGTCCAGGGCACCACTCCCCCGTACGGCATCCTCATGGCGTCGACCCCGGCGAGCGGCACGCGTTCGCAGATCCTCGAGTGCCGGGGCGGGGTGCGGCTGGACGACGGGCGGTTCGGCGACGCGGTCGATCTGCACCGGGCCCGGTTCGTGCTGGGCCGCCACGAGGAGCTGTCGCTGCGCCGGATCGTCACCCCCGAGCTGCGGTTCAACGCGGAGCGGCCGGAGGAGGGCCGGGTCGTGCTGAACGGCGCGCGGGTCGTCACGCTGATCGACGTGTCGACCAGCTGGCCGGGGCCCGGCGGGCTGGCGATGGGCGGCTTCGTGTACGAGAACCTCGTCCCGTACGGGCACTTCCCGCTCTCCCGGCGCCTGGAGTGGGTGGCGGCGGCGACCCCGGAGTACGTGCCGGAGCCGTACGAGCGGCTGGCGACGGTGCTGCGCAGCTGCGGGGAGGACGCGGACGCCCGGGAGGTGCAGCTGGCCAAGCAGCGGCGGCGGCGCGAGACGCTGCCGCTCGCGGCGAAGCTCTGGGGCTACCTCCAGGACTGGACGGTGGCGTACGGCTACCGGCCGGGGCGGGCCGCGCTGTGGATGGCGCTGCTGTGGGCGGCCGGCACGCTGGCCTTCGCGCAGCAGGTGCCGGCGGCGATCAAGCAGGACGAGCATCCGGACTGGAATCCGGCGCTGTACGCGCTCGATCTGCTGATCCCGGTGATCAACCTGGGGCAGGACGGCTACTGGCGGATGGAGGGCGGCTGGCAGTGGGCCACGGCGGTGCTCATCCTGCTGGGCTGGATACTCGCCACGACCGTCGCGGCGGGCGCCTCGCGGCTGCTGCGCCGGGGCTGACGTGATCCGGCCATCCTCGGCCGGGCGGCCCTCCTGCCGCCCGGCCGGAGAGCGTCGCCGAACGGCCGTCCGAGCTGCGTCCGGACGGTCGGACAGCCTTGGCCGGAGCGTCAGCATCAAGCCAGATTCCACCCACTCCTTTACCGCTTTTTGACTCGGTCCGGTACAACCCCTCCACTCGGCACCAAAGCTTCACAGCGCACCTCTGGCGCCGCCCCGACCAGCGCTTTTCAATGGTCTGCACCATGCCAATCCTTCGTGCTCTGCTCCGTGTCGCGGGTACGGCCCGGCGCCCCCCGCAGGAGACGTCCGCCGGGCTGCCCGCGGACGACGAGGTACTGCTCGACGCGCCCGACGAACGGCTCTCCCCGGCACTGGTGGCCGCCGCCCTCGGCGAGTACGGTCCGGCCGCCGGGCTCCTCGCCACCACCCGGGACCACGCCGAATGGGAGAACCGGGACCGCTACCTCGGACGGCTCGTCACCTTCGCCCGCAGCCGCGACGACTGGCTGACCGCCTGGCTCGCCGACGCCCCGCACGACCCGGACGCGGCCCTGGTCAAGGCCGAGCTGGCGGTCCGCCGGGCCTGGGAGTCGCCCGCCCGCGCCGAGCTGCTGCGCGAGGTGGGGCCGCTGATCACCGCGGCGGCCGAGGGCGATCCGCGCGACCCGGTGCCCTGGCGCCTGGCCCTCGACCACGCGCGCGGCACCCACGCCACGCACACGGTGTTCGAGACGCTGTGGGAGCAGGCGGTGCGGCGTTCCTCGCACCACTACGGCTGCCACGTCGCGGCGCTGCGCTATCTCTCCGCCGCCTGGTACGGCTCGCACCGCGAGTGCTTCGACTTCGCCGAGCGGGCCGCCGAGGACGCGCTGCCCGGCTCGCTGGTACGGGCGCTGCCGCTGCGGGCCGCCTTCGCGCTGCTGGTGGAGGGACCGGGGGCGCGGACCACCTCGGTGCAGGAGGCCCGGATGGACGCGGCGGCGGACCTGGGCATCGCGCTGTCCGCCGGGTACCCGCGGGGCGAGCCCGGGCTCGCCGAGGCCCGCAATCTGCTGGCGTTCGTGCTGGTCGCCCGGGGCCGCTGGGAGGAGGCGCTGGAGCAGTTCCGGCGGATCGGACCGCACGCGGCGTCGTTCCCGTGGTCTTCCGTGGCCGAGGATCCGCTCGGCGGGTTCCTGGCGGCGCGGGACGACACCCGGCTCCGGGCGGCCTGTGCGGCACCGTTGTCGGGACGGACCGGCCGGGGACGGCCCGGCGGCCATTACGCTTGACCGCTGTGACCACCGCTCGCCTGCCCCTGTTCCCGCTGAACGCGGTGCTGTTCCCCGGCCTCGTGCTGCCTCTGAACGTCTTCGAGGAGCGATATCGCGCCATGATGCGCGAGCTCCTGAAGACCGACGAGGACGAGCCACGCCGCTTCGCGGTGGTCGCGATCCGCGACGGCCACGAGACCGCACGCACCGGCACCGGAATGCCCGACGCCGTGCGCGGCCCCGCCGAGCGGGGCCCGGCCGAGGGCTTCGGCACCGACCCCGTCCGGACCTTCCATCCGATCGGCTGCATCGCCGACGCGGCGAAGATCCGGGAGCGGCCGGACGGCAGCTTCGAGGTCCTGGCGACCGGCACCACCCGCATCCGGCTGCTCTCCGTCGAGACCGGCGGCCCCTTCCTGACCGCCGAGGTCGAGGAGCTGGCCGAGGAGAGCGGCGAGGAGGCGGGCGCGCTGGCCGAGGGCGTGCTGCGGGCCTTCCGCGCCTACCAGAAGCGACTGGCCGGGGCGAGCGAGCGGTCCCTGACGACCGGCGCGGACCTGCCGGACGATCCCGCCGTCGTCTCGTACCTGGTCGCGGCGGCGGCCGTGCTCGACGTACCGGCCAAGCAGCGGCTGCTCCAGGCGCCCGACACGGCGAGCCGGCTGCGCGAGGAACTGACGCTGCTGCGCGCCGAGACCGCCGTCATCCGCCATCTGCCGTCGCTGCCCGCGGTGGACCTGACCCGCGCCCCGACCCACCCCAACTGATCCGAGGACCCTTCCCCCGTGGCGAAGAAGCCGAAGAAGCAGCAGCAGTCCGGCGGCACCCCGGCGACCGTCGCCCTGACCGCGTCCGGCACACCGTTCACCGTCCGCTCCTACGACCACGACCCGGCCGCCGCCTCCTACGGCGAGGAGGCGGCCGAGGCCCTGGGCGTCTCCCCCGACCGGGTCTTCAAGACCCTGGTCGCGGATGTCGACGGGACGCTGACCGTGGCGGTCGTCCCGGTGGCCGGGACGCTGGACCTGAAGGCGCTCGCGGCCGCGGTGGGCGGCAAGCGGGCCGTGATGGCCGACCCGGCGGCCGCGGAGCGCACCACCGGCTACGTACGGGGCGGCATCTCCCCGCTGGGCCAGCGCAAGCGGCTGCGCACGGTGCTGGACGCCTCGGCGCGCGCCCACGGGACGATCTGCGTCTCGGCGGGCCGCCGCGGGCTGGAGGTCGAACTCGCCCCCGAGGACCTGGCATCGCTGACGGGGGCGGTGTTCGCGGAGATCGGCCGGGGGGACTGAACCCCGGGTCCTACGGCTGCGCGGGGCCCTGCGGCGTCCCGCCGTTCTCGGGCGCACCGGGCGTCTCGGCCGTGCCGGGCGTCGCGGGCGCACCGGGCGCCTGGGGCCACGGTGCGGGCCCGCCGGGGAAGACGCCCCACTCCGGCTCCGGGTCCCGCGGCCCGAACAGCCCGGTCAGCCCGAGGTGGACCGCCATCGCGCCCAGCGGCCACGCCAGCAGCGCCCCCTTCGCCCGCAGTTCGAGCGGCGCGTCGAAGACCACGCCCTTGCCGACCGCCCGCGCGTGCGCGACCACGTCCTGGGTCGGACCGAGCCACACCCCCAGCCGCCAGGCCAGCAGCGAGCCGAGCAGCCCGCCGACTGCGAGCGCCACCACCAGCGCGATCCCGCCGCGCCGCCGGAACCAGAAGACCAGCGCCGCGGACACCGCCCCGAAGGCCAGGCCCAGCAGCACGAACGTACCGTCGGCGCCGATCGCCTCCTCGCCCTCGCTGTCGTTCAGGAAGACGGCGGTGCTGTCGGAGATCAGCGGAACCCTCGGCGCCAGCCACAGCCAGAGCAGCCCGAGCGCGAACCCGCAGACGATGAGGAGCAGGGTGACGACCGCCGCCTGCCGCAGTTCCGGCGCGAGCGCCCTCTCCTCGGGCGCCTTCGGGTGGTGCGCACCGATCAGGTGGGAGCCTCCCGGGCCGCCCCCGTCCGGCGGATTCTGCCAGGGGTCGTGCGGCGAGGGCTGGTGGGGCGGCGTCAGGGGTGCGGTCACCGTGCCATCGTGCCAGGCGCCCCGCCGCCGCGCCTCACCGGACCGCTGCCCTGCGGTACGCCCAGGTCGCCACGGCCAGCGAGAGGACGCCGACGACGGCGCAGACGGCGAGGTCCAGCGCGACGACCGCCCAGTCGGGGTGGGCGTCGAAGGACCGCGAGAGCGCCTCGACCCCGTAGGTCGAGGGCAGCAGATCGCGCGCCCAGCCGACCGGCGCGGGCAGCCGGTCCGCCGGGAGCACCCCGAGCAGCAGCGCCGCCGACATGCCCAGCTGGCCCAGGAGCGTGGCCAGCTCCTGCCGGGGCGCGAGCAGTCCCAGCGCCGCGCCCAGCCCGGCGAGCGCCGCCCCGGAGAGCGGGATCACGGCGGCCAGCACCCACAGGTGCGCCAGCGGAAGGCCGAACAGCACGCTGCCGACGACCGCCGTGACGACCGTGCCGGGCACCGTGAAGGAGGCGTACGCCCCGGCCGCGCCGAGCACCACCGCGGCGGGCGGCACCGGCAGGGTGGCGTAGTGGTCGAGCCCGCCGCCGGCCCGCAGCTGCCCGAAGTACTGGGCGAGGAGGTTGAGCGCCACGAAGGCCACCACGAGCACGGCCGACCCGGCCACGACGGCCCGGGCCTCCGAGCCGCCGTCGACGACCCCGCGCATCAGGACCATGATCCCCACGGACTGGAACGTCGCGACGAAGAGCAGCGGGATGCGGGCCACCCTGGCCCGGGACAGCTGGGCGCGGTAGACGGCCGCGAGCGAGGGGAACAACCTGGCCCGGGGCGCGAGCTGCGCGGGCCGGCCGTCGTGGGCCGGGGGGCCGTCCGGTCCGGTCCGAACCGGCCCGGTCACCGCGTCCGCGGGCACGATGCTCGTCACCTGGTGCTGCTCCTGTTCCCTTGCTGCCCGGACGCGCACACGCACCCGGTCGTCCCGCCGGTCATGCCTTCACCAGCCCCGCGGTGGTGTCCCCGCCGAGCGCGAGGTAGACGTCCTCCAGGCTGGGCGTGGCCAGTGTGAAGTCGTCGAGCGCGGCGAAGGCGGCGGAGCCGGTCACCGCCCCGACCGCCGCCCGTGCCTCGTCGGGGCCGAGCCGGAGCACCCAGCGCCGCCCGGACTCCTCGGCCAGCGGGCGCAGCGCGGCGACCTCGGGCACGTCCAGCGGTGCCCGCTCGCGCCACACCAGCTCGACCCGGACCTCGCCCGCGACGCGTTCCTTCAGCCCGGCCGGGGTGTCGCAGGCGATGACCCTGCCGTGGTCGATCACGGCGACCCGGTCGAGGACCGTCTCGGCCTCGATGACGTTGTGGGTGACGAGCAGCACCGTGGCGCCGCGCTCGGCCCGGCGCCGGTCCACCGCCGCCCAGACGGCTCGCCGCGCCACCGGGTCCATGCCGGTCGTCGGCTCGTCCAGCACCAGCACCGGCCGCTCGCCGACCAGCACGGCGGCGAAGCAGGCGAGCCGCCGCTGCCCGCCGGAGAGCTTCTTCAGGGGGCGTCCGGCGATCCCGGTGAGGCCCAGTTCGTCGAGGACGGCGTCGCGCTCGGCGCGGGCGTCGGCCGCCGTGAGGCCGCGCAGCCGCCCGGTGGTCTCGGCGGCGAGCGCGACGGTCAGCTCGTCCAGGGCGGTGGACTCCTGCCCGAGGTAACCGATCAGCCGGGAGGCCCGGTCCGGGTGGCGGACGAGGTCGTGTCCCAGCACGGTGACGCTGCCGGAATCGGGGCGCATCAGTCCGGTGAGCTGGCGTACCAGGGTTGACTTGCCGGCACCGTTGGGGCCGAGGAGGCCGAAGATCTCGCCGCGCCGGACGTCCAGGCAGATCCCGTCGGTGGCCCGCACCTCGGGGGTGGCCGGTGTGCCCCGGCGGCCGCGCGCGGCGGGATAGGTCTTGACCAGATCACGCACCGCGCACACGGTTCCGGCCGCCTGCTGCGCCTGTGCTGTGCCCGTACTCACGAGGTACGAGAGTACGGGGTCGGGTGCCCCGGATCGCGCCCGGGGCCGCACCGGGGAGCCGGTCCGCGGCGGGGGTACGGCCCGGCCGTCAGCTCGTGGACGGGCCGGTGCGCTCGGCGGCGGGGGTGTGCTCGGCGGCGGCGCGTACGTCGATCTCCCGCCAGAATCCCGCCCGGATCGCGTAACGGTCGTGCTCGTCGATCTGGTCGTCCTTGTGGGCGAGCAGGCCGAACCGGGCGGCGTAGCGCAGCAGCTCGCCGTCGATGCGGTGCGGGATGCGCGGGTACATGGTGGACAGCGTCTGGAGGTGGACGGTCTCCGGGAGCCGTTCCAGCCAGCGGCGGGCGAAGACCTGGCCGACCTCGAAGGGGTCGCCGCCGACGGTGGTGATGTCCTCCTCGCGGTCCGCCCAGCGCTGCTCGGCGGAGGTGAGCTGGGCGAGCGTGGGCAGCGAGGCGGTCTCGGCGGGCTCGCCCAGCGGGCCGCGGTCCGTCCAGCTCCGGTCGGAGGACCAGCGCAGGGTGGCACCTGTCTGGGCGGGCTGCGGGAGCTGGCGTTCGGGCGGGGCGGCGGGGCCGCGCAGGCTCCCCGCCAGCTCCTTGGGCGTGGGTACGGTGCGCCCGCCGGGCACGGGCCGGTCGGGGGCGGGGGTCTCCTCGGGCGGGGCAGCGGTGCCGTTGGCGGCGGCGCGGGCCTCGGAGGCCCGCTCTGCGGAGGCGGCGAGGGCGGCCTCGGGGAGCGGCGCGGAGAGGATCGCGGCGATCTCGGGGCGGGGCGCGGGCGGCGGGGCGCAGACGCCGCCGGTCTCCCTGGGGTGTACGGCCTGGGTGATCCAGGCCCGGTCGAGGACCCGGCGTTCGTCGGCCTCGGCCACCAGGTCCTCGGACTGGTTGTAGTCGCCGTCGGCGGCCTGGACGGCCCACAGGTGGACGGCGACGCCGTGTTCCTTGGCGGACATCAGGCCGGGCAGCAGGTCCCCGTCGCCAGTCACCAGCACCACGTCCGAGCAGGCCCGGTTCCTGGCGAGCTCGGTGAGCTCGGCGTGCATCGCCGCGTCGACGCCCTTCTGCGCCCAGCGTCCGTCGCTGCGGGTCAGCGCGCCGAGCCGGACGGTCACCCGGGGCATCACGCGCAGCCTGCGGTGCTCGGGCTGCGGTACGCGGTCGGGGGCGCCGTCGAACCAGTAGATCCGCAGCAGCGGCTGCTGCGTATCGGCCTCGGCCCGCTCGCGCAGGCCCCGGACGAGGGCCGTGTGGTCGACCGTGATGCGGGAACGGGCGGGTTCCCCGGCCAGCAGGCTCGCGGCTGCGCCCAGCAGATAACCGGCGTCCACCAGGACGACACAACGGTCCACGCGATCCACCCTCTTCCAGAAGTTCGGGTGCGGTCCTTGCCATGGGTTTGCTCCGAGTCTGCCCGACCGTGGGGGGCTTGACGTCCGGAACTCGATCATCGGCGTGGCGGATCGGAAGAACGACGCGTCTCGCACCCCCGCTACGCACGGTAATGATCCAACATGCACCGTTTGCACCGTCATGTGAATCTGAACGCGGTCCTGGCCCCGAGAGTCCCCACAGGAGGAACACCATGGCCAAGAACAAGAACCGCAAGCAGGGCGGCCAGCAGAACCGCGCGGCGGATCCGCAGCGCTCCACGGAAGAGGCGAGGACGACCGGATACGAGTCGCAGATACAGCCTCAGTCGCAGGCCCAGGGCAGCCCTGCCGATGTTGCGCGTAAGCACCAGCGGCGCTTCGGCCACAACTAGACCGGGCGCCGTCGGCCCGGTCACGGGCCGGTTGGCACGCAGGGGCGCACCGCTTTCGCGGGGCGCCCCCGCGTCGTGTCCGCGGGCCGGTCAGCCGGCCAGACAGGACGGGCCGAGCAGCACCTTCAGGTCACCGAAGAGGGCCGGGTCGGGCTTGACCCGGTGCCGGTCGAGCCGGAGCACCGTGGTCTTGCGGGGGCCCTGGAGCCGGATCCGTACCTCGGTGTCGCCCCGGTGGCTGCTGAGGACCTCGCCGAGGCGGCTGACCATGGGCGGGGTGATCTTGACGGTGGGGATGGTCAGCACCACGGGGGCGTTGGTGCCCGCGTTGGAGATGTCGGGGACCTGCATCTCCATGGCGACGAGGCGGGGCACGTCCTCCCGCTTGTCCAGACGTCCCTTGACGAAGACGACGGTGTCCTCGACGAGCTGGGTGGAGACCAGCTGGTAGGTGGCCGGGAAGAACATGCACTCGATGGAACCGGCCAGGTCCTCGACGGTGGCGATGGCCCAGGCGTTGCCCTGCTTGGTCATCTTGCGCTGGAGGCCGGAGATGATGCCGCCGACGGTGACGACGGCGCCGTCGGAGTGCTCGCCGCCGGTCAGCTGGGAGATCGAGGCGTCGGCCTTGTCGGACAGCACGTGCTCCAGGCCGAAGAGCGGGTGGTCGGAGACGTACAGGCCGAGCATCTCGCGCTCCTGGGCGAGCAGGTAGGCCTTCTCCCACTCGATGTCGGAGAACTCCACGTCGAGGCCGAAGCCCGGCTCGTCGCTCTCCTCCTCGCCCATGCCGCCGAAGAGGTCGAACTGCCCCTCGGCCTCCTTGCGCTTGACCTGCACCACGTTGTCGATCATCGGTTCGTGGTGGGCGACCAGGCCCTTGCGGGTGTGGCCCATCTCGTCGAAGGCGCCGGCCTTGATCAGCGATTCGATCGTGCGCTTGTTGCAGACGACCGCCTCGACCTTGTCCAGGAAGTCGGGGAAGGAGCCGTACTTCCCCTTCGCCTTGCGGCACCGGATGATCGAGTCGACGACGTTCTGGCCGACGTTGCGCACGGCGGTGAGGCCGAAGAGGATCACGTCGTCGCCCTGGGCCGCGAAGTTCGACAGCGACTCGTTGACGTTGGGCGGGAGCACCTTGATGCCCATGCGCCGGCACTCGTTGAGGTAGACGGCCGACTTGTCCTTGTCGTCCTTGACCGAGGTCAGCAGCGCCGCCATGTACTCGGCGGGGTAGTTCGCCTTGAGGTACGCGGTCCAGTAGGTGACCAGCCCGTACGCGGAGGAGTGCGCCTTGTTGAAGGCGTACCCGGCGAACGGGACCAGCACGTCCCACAGGGCCTTGATCGCGGCGTCGGAGAAGCCCTTCTTCTTGGCGCCCGCCTCGAAGAGGACGAAGTTCTTCGCCAGCTCCTCGGGCTTCTTCTTGCCCATCACGCGGCGCAGGATGTCGGCCTCGCCGAGCGAGTAGCCCGCGACGATCTGGGCGGCCTTCTGCACCTGCTCCTGGTACACGATCAGGCCGTAGGTGAGGCCGAGGACCTCCTTGAGCGGCTCCTCCAGCTCCGGGTGGATCGGGGTGATCTCCTGGCGGCCGTTCTTGCGCTCGGCGTAGTTCGTGTGCGAGTTCATGCCCATCGGGCCCGGCCGGTACAGGGCCGAGACGGCGGAGATGTCCTCGAAGTTGTCGGGCTGCATCTGGCGCAGCAGGGAGCGCATCGGCCCGCCGTCGAACTGGAACACGCCGAGCGTGTCACCGCGGCAGAGCATCTCGTACGTCTTGGGGTCGTCGAGCGGCAGGCCCAGCAGGTCGAGCTTGACGCCCTTGTTGGACTCCACCATCTTCACGGCGTCGTCCATGATCGTGAGGTTGCGCAGGCCCAGGAAGTCCATCTTCAGCAGGCCGAGCGACTCGCACTGCGGGTAGTCCCACTGCGTGATGGTCACACCGTCGGTGTGCCGCACCCAGATCGGGGCGTGGTCGACGATCGGCTCGCTGGACATGATGACGCCGGCGGCGTGCACGCCCATCTGGCGGACCAGGCCCTCGACGCCCTTGGCGGTGTCGATGACCTTCTTGACGTCCGGCTCGTTCTCGTACATCCCCCGGATCTCGCCCGCCTCGCTGTAGCGGGGGTGCTTGGGGTCGGTGATGCCGTTGAGGTCGATGCCCTTGCCGAGGACGTCGGCGGGCATGGCCTTGGTGAGCCGGTCGCCCATCGCGTACGGGTAGCCGAGGACCCGGGCGGAGTCCTTGATGGCGTTCTTCGCCTTGATCTTTCCGTACGTGCCGATCATGGCGACCTTGTCGGCGCCGTACTTCTCCGTCACGTACCTGATCACCTCGACGCGCCGGCGCTCGTCGAAGTCGATGTCGACGTCGGGCATGGAGACGCGCTCGGGGTTGAGGAACCGCTCGAAGATCAGCCCGTGCTCGATCGGGTCGAGGTCGGTGATGCCCATCGCGTACGCCACGATCGAGCCGGCCGCGGAACCCCGGCCGGGGCCGACCGCGATGCCGTTGTTCTTGGCCCACATGATGAAGTCGGCGACGACCAGGAAGTACCCCGGGAACCCCATCTGGATGATGATGTCCATCTCGTACTCGACCTGCTTCTGCCGGTCCTCGGGGACGCCGCCGGGGAAGCGGCGGTTCATCCCGACCCGGACCTCCTCCTGGAACCAGGTGATCTCCGTGTAGCCGTCCGGGATGTCGAACTTCGGCATCAGGTCGCGCTTCTCGAACATCCCGGAGGTGTCGATCTGCTCGGCGACCAGGAGGGTGTTGCGGCAGCCCTCCTGCCAGGCGTCGGAGGAGTCGACGGCGTACATCTCGTCGGCGGTCTTGAGGTAGTAGCCGGTGCCGTCGAAGCGGAAGCGGTCGGGGTCTGAGAGGTTCTTGCCGGTCTGGATGCAGAGCAGGGCGTCGTGCGCGGTGGCCTCGTGCGCGTAGGTGTAGTGCGAGTCGTTGGTCACCAGCGGCGGGATGTTCAGCTTCTTGCCGATCTCGAGGAGCCCGTCGCGGACCCGGCGCTCGATCTCGATGCCGTGGTCCATGAGCTCCAGGAAGTACTTGCCCTCGCCGAAGATGTCCTTGTAGTCGGAGGCGGCCTGGACCGCCTCGTCGAACTGGCCCAGCCGCAGCCGGGTCTGCACCTCGCCCGAGGGGCAGCCGGTGGAGGCGATCAGCCCCTCGGACCACTGGGCGATGGTCTCCTTGTCCATCCGCGGCCACTTCTGGAGCCAGCCCTCGGCGTACGCGTCCGAGGACAGCTTGAAGAGGTTGTGCAGCCCGGTCGAGTTCGACGCCCAGATCGTCTTGTGGGTGTAACCGCCCGAACCGGAGACGTCGTCGCGCTTCTGGTGCGGCTGGCCCCACTGGATCTTCCGCTTGTGCTTGCGGGACTCGGGGGCGACGTACGCCTCGATGCCGATGATGGGGGTGACGCCCGCCTTCTGCGCCGAGTGGAAGAAGTCGTACGCCCCGTGCAGGTTGCCGTGGTCGGTCATCGCGATATGGGTCATGCCCATGTCGTTGCAGGCGGCGAACATGTCCTTGAGCCGCGCGGCACCGTCCAGCAGCGAGTACTGGGTGTGGACATGCAGGTGCGTGAAGGGCGGCTTGGTCACGGCGCTGTGCCTCCGGGAGAACGGGCGACGACTGACAGGGGGACAGCGTGGAAGTCTACGTCTCCGGCCGCGCGGACGACGGGTCCCGCGGCCCGCCGGACACGGCCGGCGGGGACGTGCCCTCCCGCCCGCCGGGCACGGCCGGCCCCACCGGTCCGGGCCGCGCTCCGAGCGGCGGAATCAGGGCCGCCCGGCCCCCTGTCACCCAGGAACCGGCATGGCAGAATTACCGCGATGAACACGCAGGCGATCGGCCTCCGGGCGACACGGGCAGCGCTCTTCACCGCGCTGTGCCTGACGCTGTCCTCGGGCGCCCACGCACTGCTCTCCTCCCTGCCGCTGCCACTGCCGCTGCTCGCGCTGATCGGCGCGGTCGTCTTTCTGCTCGCCTTCGCCCTGGCGGGCGCGCGCGAGCGGGGCTTCTGGCCCATCGCCGCGCTCCTCGTACCGCTCGAACTCGCGGCGGACACCGTGTTCACCAGCGGACAGCACGCCTGCTACGGCCCGGCGGGCGGCCCCGTGGCGGGGTCGTTGCGGTCCATGGGCTGGGACCTGATCTGCAGCGGCGAATCCTTCGGCGCCCCCCTGACGCACGTCGCACCGCCCGGCGCCGCCTCCGCGTCGCTGACCCCCTGGCTGCTGCTCGCCGCCCATGTCTCGGTGGGGCTCGTCGCGGCGGCCTGGCTGTGGCGCGGCGAGGTCGCGCTGGCCCGGCTGCTGCGCGCGGTGGCCGCCGCCACGTTCCGGCCGCTGCTCGTCGCCTGTGCCGTGCGCGCGGCCGGCGGGGAGGCGACGCGCCCCCGCCCGCGCCCCGTCCCGCGCGCGCCGGTCCTGCGCACCCGCCTCCTGACGCACTCCGTAGGACTGCGCGGACCGCCGTGCCCGGTCCACTGACCCGGTACGGCAGTCCCCTTCCTTCCCCAGAACTACGGAGAGTCGATCCACCATGAGCAAGCGCAACAGCCAGCAGGCGAAGACCGCGGCCCGTGAGCGGCTGCGCGCCGAACGCGAGCGCCAGGCCAAGCGGGACAAGGCGCGGCGGCAGGCCATAGTCGCCGGTTCGATCGTCGCCGTCCTCGCGATAGCCGGCGGCGCGGGTTACCTCGTGATGCAGAGCCTCAAGCCCTCCCACTGGGAGGCCGCGAAGGACAAGGCGCTGGTCGCCCCCAAGAACACCACCGGCAAGAACAACACCAAGGTCGTCCTCGGCCAGGACTCCGCCAAGAAGACGATCATCGCCTACGAGGACCCGCGCTGCCCCGTCTGCGCCACGTTCGAGCAGGCGGTCGGCCCGACGGTCGAGAAGGACCTGAAGGACGGCAAGTACAAGCTCCAGTACGTGGGCGCCACGTTCCTCGACAACAACCTCCCCGGCGAGGGCTCCAGGAACGCGCTCAGCGCGCTCGGCGCCGCCCTCAATGTGTCCAAGGACGCCTTCGCCTCCTACAAGGAGGTCCTCTACTCGGCGAAGTACCACCCCGAGGAGACGGACGACAAGTTCAAGGACGACTCGTACCTCATCAAGATCGCGGACACCGTCTCCGAGCTCAAGAACAACAAGACCTTCCAGAAGGACGTCAAGGACGGCACCTTCGATCGCTGGGCGATCGAGATGTCGAAGAACTTCGACAACAACAAGTACGACATCCAGGGCACCCCGTCCTTCGTCGTCGACGGCAAGAAGATCACCGGTTCGGACGGCAAGAACGCCCCGATGACCGCCGAGGAGTGGAACACCGCCGTCGACAAGGCCCTCAAGGGCTGAGGCGGCACACGCCCACCGGGCTGAAACCGCACACCTTCGCGGGCTGACGCGGTACGGAGGAGCCGGTTGGCTCTTCACATAAGAGCGGGTGAACTCTTCGGATTCACCCGCTCTTTGACCGTACTCGTCAGTAGTCTGATCGCCTGTGACCCATCACATACCTTCAGACGCCCGGCCGGACCGTTCCGGCCCCCACGCCCCGCGCCGCCGCACGGTCGTCAAGGCCGCCGCCGTCGGTGCCGTACTCGCCGCCCCGCTCGTCTCGGCGGCCACCGCGCACGCCGCGGAGACACCCGCCTTCCTGCACGGCGTCGCCTCCGGTGACCCGCTGCCCGACGGCATCCTGCTGTGGACCCGGGTGACGCCGGACGCCGGGGCGACCCCCGGCTCGGGCCGGGGCCCCGATGTGCAGGTGAGCTGGGAGATCGCGCAGGACAAGGAGTTCCGTACGGTGGTGGGCCGCGGGACGGCCACCGCAAGCGCGGCCGGCGACCACACCGTGAAGGCGGACGTACGGGGCCTCGCCCCGGCGAGCACGTACTACTACCGCTTCGCGGTGGGCGACACCCGCTCCCCCGTCGGCCGCACCCGCACGGCCCCCGCGGCGGACGCCGCCACGCCCGGGGTGCGCTTCGGCGTGGTGTCCTGCGCCAACTGGGAGGCCGGGTACTTCTCCCCGTACCGTCATCTCGCCGCCCGCGCCGACCTCGACGCGGTGCTCCACCTCGGCGACTACATCTACGAGTACGCCACCGGCAGCTACCCGGCCGCGAAGTACGTCGTACGGCAGCACGAACCGCGGCACGAGATCCTCACCCTCGCCGACTACCGCGTCCGGCACGCCACGTACAAGACGGACGCCGACCTGCAGAACCTGCACGCCGTCCACCCGGTCATCGCGATCTGGGACGACCACGAGTTCGCCAACGACGCCTGGTCGGGCGGGGCCGAGAACCACAGCCCGGACACCGAGGGCGCCTGGGCCGACCGGGTGGCCGCCGCCAAGCAGGCCTACTTCGAGTGGATGCCGGTCCGCACCTCCACCGAGGGCACCGTCTACCGGCGGCTGCGCTTCGGCAGGCTCGCCGACCTCCACCTCCTGGACCTGCGCAGCTTCCGCTCCCAGCAGGCCTCGATCGGCAGCGGCGCGGTCGACGACCCGGAGCGCACCATCACCGGCCGGGCACAGCTGGACTGGCTGAAGTCGGGGCTGGCCGGTTCGGACGCGGCCTGGAAGCTGGTCGGCACCTCGGTGATGATCTCGCCGGTCGCCTTCGGTTCCGTGCCCGCGGATCTGCTGGCGCCGCTGGCCAAGCTGCTGGGGCTGCCCCAGGAGGGCCTCGCCGTCAACGTCGACCAGTGGGACGGCTACACCGACGACCGCAAGGAGCTGATCACGCACCTGCGGGACCGGTCGATCACCAACACGGTCTTCCTGACCGGTGACATCCACATGGCGTGGGCCAACGACGTGCCGGTGAAGGCGGCGACGTACCCGCTCTCCGCCTCGGCCGCCACCGAGTTCGTGGTGACGTCGGTGACCTCGGACAACATCGACGACATCCTGCACGTGGCACCGCAGACCGTCTCCCTGGTCGCGGCGGCGGCGGTCAAGGCCGCCAACCGCCATGCGAAGTGGGTGGACATGGACTCGCACGGCTACGGCGTCCTCGACGTGACCCCCGAGCGCTCGCAGATGGACTACTACGCCGTCTCCGACCGCACCAAGCGGGACGCCACGGCCAAGTGGACGCGCTCGTACCGGACGCTCAGCGGGACGCAGAAGGTCGAGCGGGTGAACAGCCCGGTGCTCTGAGGGATCGTTTTCGGCCAGCCCGTCGCGTACTGACGGTGTATCACATCACTACGGCGGGTGGTGTACCCCGGGGTTCGAAAGGGGGCACACCGCCCGCCGTCGTGACACCTCCGATCGCATCGCCGTCTCAAACTCCGGAAGCACCGGAAAGATTCGCCCCGATTCCCACTCCTTCGAGGCGTACCCGATTGGGCTTGATCATTCCTCCTCCAGTGATGACATGCCCACGTAATCTCCCGGCGGCGGGCGAGGATCCGCCTCTCCCACACATCCGCGAGGAGTCCCCCGTGCGCGCTCTCGGCCGTATATCGCCGCGTATGCGAAACCGTGCGATCGGCACCGCCGTCCTGGCCGGAACCCTGGCCCTGGCACCGCTCTCCGCTCCTTCCGGTGCCACCGCCTCGGCGGCTCCGGCGGCCGCCAAGACCTCCGCCGCGCAGACCTCCGCAGCGCGGAACTGCGCGGACGGCGCGAGCACGAGCGCCACGGCGCGCGAGGCCCGTCCCTCCGGCAAGGCGCACGCCGCCGACCCCAACGAGGTGACCGCGGCCCGGGCGAAGTCCATGGAGGCGCAGCTGAAGCAGAGACTCGCGGACCGCCGGACGAGCGGCCCCACGCTCGCCGCGGGCGCGACCGTCCCGGTCTACTTCCACGTCATCCACTCCGGGACGACCGGCAAGCTCAGCGCCTCCGCGATCAACAGCCAGATGAACGTGCTGAACGCCGCCTACGCCGGGCAGGGTTCGGGCAACACCGACACCGGCTTCCAGTACACGCTGGCCGGCACGGACTACACGGACAACAGCACCTGGTACAACGTCTCCCCGGGTACCTCCGCCGAGAAGGCCATGAAGTCCTCGCTGCGCAAGGGCGGCGCGAACGCGCTCAACATCTACACCGCCAACCTCGGTGACGGGCTGCTGGGCTGGGCCACCTTCCCCAGCTCCTACAAGTCCAACCCCTCGGACGACGGGGTCGTCATTCTCGACGCCTCGCTGCCCGGCGGCTCCGCCACCAACTACAACGAGGGCGACACCGCCACCCACGAGGTCGGCCACTGGATGGGGCTCTACCACACCTTCCAGGGCGGCTGTAACGGCAACGGCGACTACGTCGACGACACCGCGGCCGAGTCGAGCCCCGCGTACGAGTGCCCCACGGGCCGCGACTCCTGCGCCAAGAAGGCCGGGGTCGACCCGATCCACAACTTCATGGACTACACGTACGACTCGTGCATGACCCAGTTCACCGCGGGCCAGGTGAAGCGGATGAGCGACAGCTGGATTGCCTACCGCGGCTGATCACCGCACCCCGGCAGCACGAAGGGCCCCGCGGCGCCGCGGGGCCCTTCGGTACGGCTCACAGCGTGGCGAGGAAGCCGAGCGCGACCTTCCAGGCCAGCTCGGCCGACGCCTGGTCGAAGTCCGGGAGTTCGGGGTCGGTGAAGATGTGGCCCGCGCCCGGATAGCGGTAGATCTCGACGTCGGCGCCGGTCCGCTGCATCTGGAGGTACCAGGAGTTCAGCCAGTCGTGCGTCTCGAACGGATCCGGGTCCGCGACGTGCAGCTGCACGGGCAGCTCGTCCACCGAGGCGTTCTCGGCGATGTCCGAGGTGCCGTGGAACATCAGCAGGCCGCGGGCCTTCGCGTCGCCGAGCGCCAGGGTCTGCGCGGTGGAGGCGCCGAAGGAGAAGCCCGCGTACACCAGGCCCCGGTCGGAGTAGGGCGCGGCGGCCAGCACCGCCCGCCGCAGCAGCTCTTCCTTGCCCAGCTCCTCCTTGAAGGCCAGGCCCTCCTCGGAGGTGTCGAACGTGCGTCCCTCGAAGAGGTCGGGCAGCAGCACGTCGTGCCCGGCGGCACGCAGCCGGTCGGCCGCCGCGTGGACGGCGGGGCGCAGACCGTACATCGAGTGGAAAAGCATGATGTTCATGGTGTCCATGGTGCCAGCCGTCCCGTTCAGCGCAGGCTGCGGACGTCGAGCTGCCGCAGCACCCGGTCGACGACCTCCGGGTCCGAGCCCGCCTCGTTGCGGGCCGAGAGCACCGCGTGCCGCGCCGCGGACATCATCTCCCGCTGGACCCGGCTGATCGCCCTGAAGCGCTCGGCGCGCTGCGCGTACGCCTCGCGTCGCTCGTCGTCGACCATGTCGGGGCTGATCCGTGCCCCCACGTCGTACGCGAGCCGCTGGAGCCGCTCGGTGACCTCGTCCGGGAACTCCTCGACCTCCTGGATCTCCTTGAGGCGCTGCTTGGCGGCCTTGGCGGCACGGATCGCGAGGTCCTTCTCCAGCGCCTCCTCGGCGTCCGTGTCGGCCTTGACCCGGAGCTTGCGGACCAGCCAGGGCAGGCTGAGCCCCTGGACGACGAGCGTGGCCATGATCACGGCGAAGGCGATGAAGACGATCTCGTCGCGGCCCGGGAAGGGTTTCCCGTCGTCCGTCGTCAGCGGGATCGCCAGCGCCAGCGCGACGGAGGCCACCCCGCGCATCCCGGACCACCACATGACGACGGTCTCCCGCCAGCTGGTGGGGATCTCCTCGCTGACGTCGCGCCGGGTGTGCAGCCGCTTGGCGAGCCAGGTGGCGGGCAGCAGGTACAGCAGCCGTACGCCGACGACCACCACGACCACCGCGAGGCCCCAGCCCACCATCTCCAGTTCGCGGCCGTCGGCCGTCCCGAAGACGTTGTGCAGTTCGAGGCCGATCAGCCCGAAGGCGATCCCGGTGACCAGGGTGTCGACGATCTCCCAGAAGCTGCGGCCGGTGAGCCGCCCGAGGACGTCGTCGGCGTCGGCGGTGTGCTCGGCCAGGAAGAGCGCGGTGGTGAGGACCGCGAGCACGCCCGAGCCCATCAGCTCCTCCGCCAGGACATAGCTGACGAACGGCACCAGCAGGGTCAGGCCGACCTGGAGTGTGGCGTCGCCCAGCAGCCCCATCAGCTTGATGGTCAGCCAGCCGAGCACCAGACCCACCACGACGGCCACCACGGCGGAGAGGATCAGCAGCCCGAAGGCCTCCGGGAGCGAGAAGCTCCCGCTCACCGCGGCGGCGATCGCCACGTGGTACAGCACGATCGCGGTCACGTCGTTGAACAGCCCCTCGCCCTCCAGGATGGAGACGAGCCTGCGCGGCAGTCCGACCGAACCCGCGACGGCCGTCGCGGCGACCGGGTCGGGCGGGGCGACGAGCGCGCCGAGCGCCACGGCCGCGGCGATGGGCAGCCCGGGGACGACCGCGTTGGCGACGGCGGCGACGGCGGCGGTGGTGATGAAGACCAGCGCCACGGCCAGCAGAAAGATCGGTCGTTTATTGGCGGCGAACTGGCGCCAGGAGGTCCGCTGCACCGAGGCGTAGAGCAGTGGCGGCAGCAGCGCCGGAAGGATGATCTCGGGCGGGATGTCCACGTTCGGCACGAAGCTGAGGAAGGCCATCCCGACCCCGAAGAGCGTCATCAGCACCGGCGCGGGAAGCCCCAGACGCTCCCCCAGCGGGACCGTGACCACAGCCCCGAGCAAGAGCAGGAGGAGTAGTGCCATCTGGTCCACAGGATGCCTTCCGGGGCGCGCGACACCGATCCGTGTGATCGGCGGACTGGGACCACAGCCTGCCACGCAAGCTCCCCAATCCGGACAACACCCCCTCGGTTACGCCCCTCCGACCGGCATTCATCCGATGTCTGCGCGATCGTCGGAGCGGCTACGGAAGTGTCCGCGCCACCGTCCGGTCAGTCCCGCAGAGTACGGCGCATTGCCCGGTGCGGGATGCCCGCGTCCGGGAACTCGGGGCCGTACGCCACATAGCCGAGGCGCTCGTAGAAGCCGAGGGCACGGGTCTGGGCGTGCAGGTCCACGGCGTCCAGACCCAGCTCGCGGGCCGCGTCCTCGATGGCCCGCACCAGCGCCGCGCCGACCCCGAGGCCGCGCGCGGCCCGGATCACCGCGAGCCTGCCGAGCGAGCCGACCGCCGGGTCGCCGCCGTTCCTCGCCGCGGCCGCGGCGCCGTGCAGCAGCCGGCCGGTGCCCAGCGCGCCGCCGTCCGCCGCGACGGCCAGGACGTGCAGGGCGCCCGCGTCGTACGCGTCGTACTCGATCTCCTCGGGCACCTCCTGCTCGCCGACGAAGACCTCCTTGCGGACCTGGAAGCAGGCCGCGAGGTCCTCCTCACCGGCGGCGGTGCGCGTGGTGCACGGTGCCGGGCTTGCGGTCACCGGCTCTCCGCGGCGATGGCGTCCAGGGCGTGCTGGAGGTCGGCGGGGTAGTCGCTGGTGAACTCCACCCAGCTCCCGTCGGCCGGGTGCTCGAAGCCGAGCCGGACGGCGTGCAGCCACTGCCGGGTCAGGCCGAGGCGCTTGGCCATCGTCGGGTCGGCGCCGTAGGTGAGGTCGCCCACGCAGGGGTGGCGGTGGGCGGACATGTGCACCCGGATCTGGTGGGTGCGGCCGGTCTCCAGCTTGATGTCCAGCAGGCTGGCGGAGCGGTAGGCCTCGATGAGGTCGTAGTGCGTCACGGAGGGCTTGCCCTCGGCCGTGACGGCCCACTTGTAGTCGTGGTTGGGGTGGCGCCCGATGGGAGCGTCGATGGTGCCGCTCATCGGGTCCGGGTGGCCCTGCACCAGCGCGTTGTACTTCTTCTCCACGACCCGGTCGCGGAACTGCGCCTTCAGCAGGGTGTAGGCCCGCTCGGACTTGGCGACGACCATCAGGCCGGAGGTGCCGACGTCGAGGCGGTGGACGATGCCCTGGCGCTCGGCGGCACCGGAGGTCGAGATCCGGTACCCGGCGGCGGCCAGACCCCCGATGACGGTCGTGCCGGTCCAGCCGGGGCTGGGGTGGGCGGCCACGCCCACCGGCTTCACGATCACGACGATGTCGTCGTCGTCGTGCACGATCTCCATGCCCTCGACGGGCTCGGCGACGATCTGCACCGGAGCGGCGGCCTGCGGCATCTCGACCTCCAGCCAGGCACCGCCCCGGACCCGCTCGGACTTCCCGACCACCGAGCCGTCCACCTGCACCTTCCCCGAGGCCGCCAGCTCGGCGGCCTTGGTGCGGGAGAAACCGAACATGCGGGAGATGGCGGCGTCGACGCGCTCGCCCTCCAGGCCGTCGGGTACGGGCAGCGTGCGGACCTCGGGATACGTACTCACCTGTCGAGTATGCCTTGGACCGCTCAGTCCTTGTGCACGGTCCCGTCGGGGTCCAGTCCCCGGAAGGAGAGGATCACGATCAGGACGCCGCCGCAGCAGATCGCGGAGTCGGCGAGATTGAACACCGCGAAGTGCGCCGGAGCGATGAAGTCCACCACCGCGCCCTGGAAGGTGCCCGGGGCCCGGAAGATGCGGTCGGTGAGGTTGCCGAGCGCACCGCCGAGCAGCAGCCCGAGCGCGATGGCCCAGGGCAGGCTGTAGAGCTTGCGGGCGAGCCGGGAGATCACGACGATCACCGTCGCCGCGATGCAGGTGAAGATGATCGTGTAGGCCTCGCCGATGCCGAACGCGGCCCCCGCGTTACGGATCGCGCTGAGCTGGAGCCAGTCGCCGATGAGCTCGATCGGCTCGTGGTGCTCCAGCTTGGCGACCACGATCATCTTGCTGACCAGGTCGATGAGATAGGCGACCACGGCCACGACGACCAGCACCATGATCTTCCGGCGGCCCCGGCCCGAAGCGGGCTCCTCCGCCGGGCTCCCGGACCGCTCCGCGACCCCGTCCCCCTCGGTCCCCTCAGCCCCGGGGATGTCCGGCGTACCGATGATGCGCTCCGCCTCTGCCACGTGAGTCCCTCAACCTAGGTTCCTGCACTGGGGACGAGGGTACGACACACCACCGCGGCTCAGCCCCGTCGCTCCTGCTTCTGCTTGTCCTCGACACAGAGCGTGGCGCGCGGGAACGCCTGCATCCGGGCCTTGCCGATCGGCTTGCCGCAGATCTCGCAGAGTCCGTACGTCCCGGCGTCGAGCCGGGCCAGGGCCCGCTCGGTCTGGTCCAGCATCTCCCGGGCGTTGGCGGCGAGCTGCATCTCGTGCTCGCGGGTGATGTTCTTGGTGCCGGTGTCCGCCTCGTCGTCGCCCGCCCCGTCCCCGGAGTCGCGCATCAGGCCGGCGAGCGCGATGCCCGCGGCCTCCAGCTCGCTGCTCAGCCGCAGGGCCTCGCTGCTGAGCTCGGCCCGCGCCTCGGCGACCTCCTCCGGAGTCCAGGGGTCCTCCCCGGGCCGGACCGCCAGCTCCCCGGGAACGGCCCCGCGGGCCGGGGGGACCGGCGCGGTGTCCGTACCGGCCGTACGGGACCGGGCCACGCTCTTCTTGGCTGCCACCGTGTGGTCTCCCGTCTTTCCGGCGGCTGCGGCCGCCTCCTCGGCCGCGGGCGCGGCCTTCTTCGACGCCTTCTTGGCCGCGCTCTTCTTCGCGGACGCCTTCTTCGCCGCCGTCTTCCGGGCTGCCGGTTCCCTGGTCCCTTCCCCGGCGCCTTCGGCCTCTTTTCCGGCCGCGGACCTCTTCGCCGGGCTCTTCCTCCCGGCCGCCGCGCCCGTGGACCCGGACGACGCCGTCTTCTGTGCGGCGTTCTTCTTCGCCACCATGGCCGCGGCCCCTTCACATATTGTGATCTTGCACGCGAATCGTGCTGGGACGATAAATCGACCCCAGCGCCGCGGCAACGGGGCACGCCGCCGAACCGCCCCTCCCCACGCCCTCGCTCCGACCCGCCCCCATCCGTTGTGCCCAGCTCACCGCCGGGTAATCCGCCTCCCGGACCCCGCGCCCGGGCACCTGGCCATTCGGGTCACGTCCCGGCCCCGTGCAAAACCGGTCGGCCCCGGCCCGCCCGGGCCCGTACACTGGCCCCAGCGAGAGGCGTGGATGGGACGAGTAGCGTCGTACGCAGCCAGGAGCGACCCGGGGACGGTGGAAGCCCGGGGGCGAGCGCGTCGTGAAGATCACCCGGAGCCGCCGGAAGAACGCCGCACGGCAAGTAGAACCGGCTTCGCGATCCCAATGAGGGGGTCACGGGCGTGCGCCCGGGGCCAAGGAGGGTGGTACCGCGGGAGCCGACGAGGCCCTCGTCCCTCCGACGGAAGTGGAAAACGTCCGCCGGAGGAAGTCCGCCCATGACATCGCCGCAGTACCGCCAGGTACCCGCCCAGGTCGACCTGCCCGCGCTGGAGCACGCCGTGCTCGATTTCTGGCGCGACAGCAAGGTCTTCGCCAAGAGCCTCGAACAGTCCGAGGGCCGCCCCGAGTGGGTCTTCTACGAGGGCCCGCCCACCGCCAACGGCATGCCCGGTGCCCACCACATCGAGGCCCGCGTCTTCAAGGACGTCTTCCCCCGCTTCCGCACCATGCAGGGCTACCACGTCGGCCGCAAGGCCGGCTGGGACTGCCACGGCCTGCCGGTCGAGCTCGCGGTCGAGAAGGAGCTGGGCTTCAACGGCAAGAAGGACATCGAGGCGTACGGCATCGCCGAGTTCAACGCCAGGTGCCGCGAGTCCGTGACCCGGCACACCGACGCGTTCACCGAGCTCACGACCCGGATGGGCTACTGGGTCGACCTCGACGACGCGTACCGCACGATGGACCCCGAGTACGTCGAGTCGGTGTGGTGGTCGCTGAAGGAGATCTTCGGCAAGGGCCTGCTGGTCCAGGACCACCGCGTCGCCCCCTGGTGCCCCCGCTGCGGCACCGGCCTCTCCGACCACGAGCTGGCGCAGGGCTACGAGACGGTCGTCGACCCCTCGGTCTTCGTCCGCTTCCCGCTCACCTCAGGCCCGCTCGCGGGCGGCGCCTCGCTGCTGGTCTGGACGACGACCCCCTGGACGCTGGTGTCCAACACCGCCGTCGCCGCGCACCCCGACGTCACCTACGTCGTCGCGACCGACGGCGAGGAGAAGCTGGTCGTCGCGCAGCCGCTCGTCGAGAAGGCACTGGGCGAGGGCTGGGAGACCACCGGCGAGACCTTCACCGGCCGCGAGATGGAGCGCTGGACCTACGAGCGCCCCTTCGAGCTGGTCGACTTCCCGAGCACCGGCGAGGGAAGCGATGGAAACAGCCCGGCCGAGGCGCACTACGTCGTCAACGCCGAGTACGTGACGACCGAGGACGGTACGGGTCTGGTCCACCAGTCCCCCGCCTTCGGCGCCGACGACCTCCTGGTCTGCAAGGCGTACGGCCTCCCGGTGGTCAACCCGGTCCGCCCCGACGGCACCTTCGAGGAGGACCTGCCGCTGGTCGGCGGGGTCTTCTTCAAGAAGGCCGACGAGACGCTCACCGAGGACCTGGACGCCCGCGGCAAGCTCTTCCGGCACGTCCCGTACGAGCACAGCTACCCGCACTGCTGGCGCTGCCACACCGCGCTGCTCTACTACGCGCAGCCGTCCTGGTACATCCGCACGACCGCCGTCAAGGACCGGCTGCTCCAGGAGAACGAGAAGACCAACTGGTTCCCGGACTCGGTCAAGCACGGCCGCTTCGGCGACTGGCTGAACAACAACGTCGACTGGGCCCTGTCCCGCAACCGCTACTGGGGCACCCCGCTGCCGATCTGGCGCTGCGAGGACGGCCACCTGACCTGCGTGGGCTCCCGCGCCGAGCTGGGTGAGCTCGCCGGCACCGATCTCTCGGGGCTCGATCCGCACCGCCCGTTCATCGACGAGATCACGTTCACCTGCTCGCAGGAGAACTGCCAGCTGGAGGCGTACCGCGTCCCGGAGGTCATCGACGCCTGGTACGACTCGGGCTCGATGCCGTTCGCGCAGTGGGGCTACCCGTACAAGAACAAGGAGCTCTTCGAGAGCCGCTACCCGGCGCAGTTCATCTCGGAGGCCATCGACCAGACCCGCGGCTGGTTCTACACGCTGATGGCGGTCGGCACCCTGGTCTTCGACAAGTCCTCGTACGAGAACGTGGTCTGCCTGGGCCACATCCTCGCCGAGGACGGCCGGAAGATGTCCAAGCACCTGGGCAACATCCTCCAGCCCATCCCGCTCATGGACCAGCACGGCGCGGACGCGGTGCGCTGGTTCATGGCCGCGGGCGGCTCCCCCTGGGCGGCCCGGCGTGTCGGCCACAACACCATCCAGGAGGTCGTCCGCAAGACGCTCCTCACCTACTGGAACACGGTCGCCTTCCAGGCCCTGTACGCCCGTACGTCCGGCTGGGCACCCTCCGCGGCCGACCCGGCCCCGGCGGAGCGCACGGTCCTGGACCGCTGGCTGCTGAGCGAGCTGAACGCCCTGGTGGACCAGGTCACGCAGGCCCTGGAGGGGTACGACACCCAGCGCGCCGGCAAGCTGCTGTCCGCCTTCGTCGACGACCTGTCCAACTGGTACGTACGCCGTTCGCGCCGCCGCTTCTGGCAGGGCGACAAGGCCGCGCTGCGCACCCTGCACGAGGTCGTCGAGACGGTGACCCGGCTGATGGCACCGCTCACCCCGTTCATCACCGAGCACGTCTGGCAGGACCTGGTCGTCCCGGTCACCCCGGACGCCCCCGAGTCGGTGCACCTGGCCACCTGGCCGAAGGCGGACCCGACGGCGATCGACCCCGCCCTCTCCACACGGATGGCGCTGGTCCGCCGACTGGTCGAGCTGGGCCGGGCCACCCGCGCCGAGTCCGGCGTCAAGACCCGCCAGCCGCTCTCCCGGGCCCTGGTCGCGGCGAACGGCTTCGAGGCGCTCTCCCCCGAGCTGCGCGCCCAGATCACCGAGGAGCTGAACGTCTCCTCGCTGGCCTCCCTCTCCGAGGTCGGCGGCTCGCTGGTCGACACGACGGCGAAGGCCAACTTCCGGGCGCTCGGCAAGCGCTTCGGCAAGGGCGTCCAGGCGGTGGCCAAGGCGGTCGCGAACGCGGACGCGGCGGCCCTCTCCCTCGCCCTGCGCGAGGGCACCGCCTCGGTGGAGGTCGACGGGGAGACCGTCACCCTCGCCCCGGACGAGGTGATCATCACCGAGACCCCGCGCGAGGGCTGGTCGGTCGCCTCCGACTCGGGCGCCACGGTCGCCCTGGACCTGGAGATCACGCCGGAGCTGCGGCGCGCGGGCCTGGCCCGTGACGCGATCCGGCTGATCCAGGAGGCCCGCAAGAACAGCGGCCTGGACGTCGCCGACCGCATCGCCGTCCGCTGGACGTCCTCCTCCGACGCCACGGCCGAGGCCCTGACCGAGCACGCGGCCCTGATCGCGGACGAGGTGCTGGCCCTGGACTACGCCCGGGGCGACGCGGACGAGACGTACGGCGAGCCGTTCGAGGACGAGGGCCTGGCCCTGACGTTCCGGCTGCGCAGGACGGAGCGGTAACCCGCCCCGGCAGCAACGCGGAGGGCCCGTCCGGATCGATTCCAGGCGGGCCCTCCGCCGTATCCGGGACCCGTCGGAACCCCGGCGCGCCGCACCGCGCACGCAAAAGGGCCGGGCCCCGGGGAAACCCCGGGGC
>NZ_JBHJQP010000090.1:0-31392 GCF_042262625.1 Streptomyces sp. NPDC056347
GCGCACCCGGTGCGGCGGGCCGGGGCGGCCGGCACCCCGCAGGGAACACCAGGAGAACAGGAGGAAACGCCAGGCCCATCACGGAACTCACCACCTCGACGCCCTGATCGACGACCTGGCCGAGCGGATCACCGGCGCCGACCTGCCCGCCGTGGAGGCCGGCGACAGCCTGATCCGCGGCAACCAGTCCTTGTCCGCAGTCCTTGTCCGCGACAACTCGACCATCTGCGGGTCGGCCCTCACCTGCCGACGGCCTCCGCGAACGCCGCGGCCCCGCACAGCCGCTGACCGCCCACGAACCGCTGACCGCCCACGAACCGTCGACCGCCCACGACCGCTGACCGCTCCCCCCCCCACGACCGCCGGCAGCCGCACCACCGCTGACAGCACCCGCACGGACACCACGTGTCCGTCGTAGCGACGAACGGAGCCACCCGGACCGGTACGGGTGGCTCCCCGACGAGGAGCTCCGATGCATCCAGGTAACCAGGCTCCGCCCCGCCGGGCCGCCCTCGATCTCGCCGTCCGGTTCCTCGACGACTTCGCCCGGGGCCCCCACGTCACACCCGACCCCGGCGTTCCCGTACTGGCCGCACTGGTCAAGGAGACCCACGAGGCGGGCGCCTCGGCGAGCGCCCGGCGCGCGGTGGCGGCCTGGGCCCGGACCGTCGGCCGGGGCCCCTCCCACCACGGGCTGTACGACGGCGGCCTGGCCGGCACGTTCGTCGGGCTGCGCATGGCCGCCCGTATCCACCCGCAGCTGCACCGCGCCGCCGACCGGCTGCGCGACCACCTCCTGGACCGGGCCGCCGCCCACCCCTGGCGCACCACGGACGTCGGCCTGCCCGACTACGACCTGATCGGCGGACCGTCCGGCACCCTGCTCGCCCTCTGCGCCGGGGACCCCGAGCCGACCAGCCGTCAGCTCCTGCCGTTCGCCGCGCACCTGGCGATGCTGTGCGACCACGACGAGCTGCGCCGGCTGCACATCGGCCAGTACGCGGGCCACCCCCACCTGGGCTGGCTCCAGGGCCGCGTCAACACCGGGATGGGGCACGGCGTGGCCGGGCTCGTCACCGCGCTCACCGCCACGGTTCGTCGTACCGGGCCGCGCCCCCGGCTGACCGACGCCCTGCGCCGCACCACCGGCTGGCTGGTCCGGCAGTCCTTCGACGACGCCCGGTCCGTCCGCAGCTGGGACGGGGCCGGGCTCGACGGGCCGCCGCCCACCGGCCCCCGGGCCCGGCAGGCCTGGTGCTACGGCGCCCCCGGCATCACCTGGGCCCTCTGGGACGCGGCCGACGCGCTCGGCGACCGGGAGGGCGCCGACTGGGCGGCGCACGCCTTCACCACCGTCGCCGAGCAGTACGACATGGACCTCCACCTCTACGGTGCCCCGCTGACCGACCGGCTCGGGCTCTGCCACGGGGCGGCGGGCGTGCTGGCCGTGGCGGACGCCTTCCACCACCGGGCCGGGGTGCCCGCCGCCGCCCTGCTCGCCGCCCGCCTGACCGCGCACCTGAGCGCCCGCCTGCCGGACGCCCTCGCCGCCGCCCGCCCGTCCACCGCCCTGCTCGACGGCGCCCCGGGCGCGCTCGGCGCCCTGCTCACCGTCACCCACGGCACCTCGCGGGACTGGCTGCCCTGCCTCGGGCTGCGGTGACCGGGAAGGAACCGTTCAGCGCAGCGTCCGCAGCGCGAACCACAGCTCCGTGCGTACGTCCATGTCGTCCAGGTCCGCGTCGAGCAGGGCCGCGCAGCGGGTGATGCGCTGGCGGACGGTGTTGCGGTGGATGCGCAGGGCCGCGGCCGTGCGGTCCCAGCTGCCGTGCAGGCTCAGCCAGCAGCGCAGCGTCTCGGCCAGCGGCTCGGTGAGCGGGGCGAGCAGGGCGTGGGCGTGCGCCTCGGCCGTCGCGGCGGGGACCAGGGCGGCCAGGCCGGTGCCGGCGGGGTCGCGGTGGTGCGCCAGCGGGGTACGGGTGGCGACGGCCCGGCCCAGGGCGCGGGCGGCCTGCCGGTCGGCGGCGGCGAGGCCGTCGAGGGCGGCGGGGGCGGAGGCGCCCAGGGTCCAGCCCGGCTGCGGGGTGATCCGGCCGCCGCCGGGGAGACCGGGGACCAGTACCCGTACCGGCTCGCCGCCCCGCCCCGCGTCGACCAGGGCCGAACCGAGCGCGGCCCCCAGCGCCCCCGTGGTCAGCGGGTCCACCGGGCCGTCCCCGCTGCGGCGCGCGTGCACCACCGTCCACTCCCCGGCCCCGCCGAGCAGCGGTTCGACGTCCCGCGGGCCCGCGCCCAGCAGCAGCCGGACCAGGGCCGCCGACCGGCCCGCCGCGTCGGCGCCCTGGTGCGGGGCGGCCAGCAGGGAGAGCAGGACGACGGCGACCCCGGCGATCGTGTGGTCGCCCGGCTCCCGCCGGTCCGTCGCCAGGGCCAGGACGAGCCCCTGCCCGCCGCCCAGCGCGTACGCCGACAGCCGGGTGTCCCGCAGCGTGTCACCGGCCGACGCCGGGCCGGGGCGCTCCCCGGCCGCGACCACCCCGGTCAGCCGGGCCAGCGCCGCCCGGGCGTCCGGGGCCGGGACGGGGCCGAAGGCGTGCAGCTCCTCGCCGCCGGCGGCGAGCAGGACGGCCCGGCCGCCCAGCTGGAGGGCCAGCTGGCGCAGGACCGCCGGGACCGGGTCCGGGCGGGCCGCCGCCGAGGCCAGCGCCTGCTGGGCCCGCGTCACCCGGCGCAGCTCGCGCAGACGGGCCTCGGCCATCAGCCGCCACACCGCGCGGGCGATCGCCGTGAACGGCGTCCCCGGCCCCACCTCCACCAGCGGCAGACCGTGCCGCTCGCACGCCTCGGCCAGCCCGCGCGGCACCGTGTCGAACACCGGCGTCACCCCGAACCCGAGCGCCGCCGCCCCCGCCTCCACCAGCCGGGCCACGAAGGCGTCCGGGTCCGTCAGCTGCACCCCGGCGGTCAGCAGCAGCTCACCACCGAGCAGATACGGGTACGGATCGGCCATCTCCGAGGTGTGCACCCACAGCAGCTCCGCGTCGGCCGGGCCCGCGATCAGGCGCAGCCCCAGCTCCTCGCGGGCGAGCAGCTCGGCGAGCGGCACCGGGGGAGTGGGCGGGGCGGGCAGGGCGGGCCCGCCCGGGGCGTGCGACATGGACGATCCATCCATCGAACGTGGCGATGATGGATGAAACGTACTCTTCAACGCGGCCCATGGGCCACCTACCGTTCCTTCACGTCGGAACATCGGACACGCGCGCCGCCCCACGACCCCTCGTGATGCCCCGGCCGCGTACGTGATCGAGAAGCGAAGGAAAGGCACCCCACATGAGCAGCAACGAAACGCCGCGCGGCCCCGTCGACTCCTCCCGCGTCCCCCGGTACGCCGGTCCCGCCACCTTCGCCCGGCTGCCCCGCCTCGACGAGGTCGGCACCACCGACGTCGCCGTCGTCGGCGTCCCCTTCGACACCGGTGTCTCCTACCGCCCCGGCGCCCGCTTCGGCGGCAACGCGATCCGTGAGGCCTCGCGCCTGCTGCGCCCGTACAACCCGGCCCAGGACGCCTCGCCGTTCGCGCTCGCGCAGGTCGCCGACGCCGGGGACATCGCCGCGAACCCGTTCAACATCAACGAGGCCGTCGAGACGATCGAGGCCGCCGCCGACGACCTGCTCGGCACCGGCGCCCGCCTGATGACGCTCGGCGGCGACCACACCATCGCCCTGCCGCTGCTGCGTTCCGTCGCGAAGAAGCACGGCCCGGTCGCCCTGCTCCACTTCGACGCCCACCTCGACACCTGGGACACCTACTTCGGCGCCGAGTACACCCACGGCACCCCGTTCCGGCGCGCCGTCGAGGAGGGCATCCTCGACACCTCCGCGCTCTCCCACGTCGGCACCCGCGGCCCGCTCTACGGCAAGCAGGACCTCACCGACGACGAGAAGATGGGCTTCGGCATCGTCACCTCCGCCGACGTCATGCGGCGCGGCGTCGACGAGATCGCCGACCAGCTCCGTCAGCGGATCGGCGACCGGCCGCTGTACATCTCCATCGACATCGACGTCCTGGACCCGGCGCACGCGCCCGGCACCGGCACCCCCGAGGCCGGCGGCCTGACCTCCCGCGAGCTGCTGGAGATCGTCCGCGGGCTCGCCTCCTGCCACCTGGTCTCCGCCGACCTGGTCGAGGTCGCCCCGGCGTACGACCACGCCGAGATCACCTCCGTCGCCGCCTCCCACACCGCGTACGAGCTGACCACGATCATGTCCCGGCAGATCGCGGCCTCCCGGACCGCCTGAGCCCGCACGGCACGGGCCCGCACGGCACGGGCCGGTGGCCCGGCGGCGGGACTGCGCCGCCTGCACGACACCGGACACACACCGCAGGGTGATGTGCGCCGCACGACGCGTGTCTCGTACAACTTTTCCGTTCCCCAGGAGTCATTTGTTTCGGGCGTGCCGGGGGCGCGCCCGAACAGATGACTCAGGGGGAAGCCTCATGAACGGATCCCACATATCCCGCCGCGCGCGGGGCGCGCTGTCCGTCGCGCTCGCCGCCGGTGTACTCGTACCGGTGGCGCTCACCGCCGCGCCCGCCGCCGCGGCGACCCCGACGGTGAGCTGCACCTCCGGCAAGGCGGGACTCGCCGCCAAGCTGTCGAAGGACATCACCGCCGCGCTCAAGGGCCGCAAGTCGACCACCGCCGTGGCGCTCTACGACCGCACGACCAAGACCAACTGCACCCTGCGGGCCACCACCACGTACGACTCCGCCAGCGTGGTGAAGGCGACCGTACTGGCCACGCTGCTCTGGGACAACAAGAAGCACGGCCGCTACCTCACCCAGCGCGAGATCAACCTCGCCACCGCCATGATCACCAAGTCCGACAACGACGCGACCACCAGCCTGTGGAAGCAGCTCGGCGTCACCAAGGTCAAGGGCTTCCTCAAGGCGGCCGGGATGACGCACACCGTGCCCGGCTCCGGCGGCTACTGGGGGCTCACCCAGATCACCGCCCAGGACGAGCTGCGGCTGCTCCACCTGCTGACCGTGAAGAACAGCGTGCTCAGCGACAACTCCCGCACCTACGAACTCGGGCTGATGAAGAAGGTCGTCGCCTCGCAGCGCTGGGGCACCCCGGCCGGGGCCCCCTCCGGGGTGACCGTCCAGGTCAAGAACGGCTGGCTGCCGCGCGCCACCCACGGCTGGCGGGTGCACAGCATCGGCGCCTTCACCGGCAAGGGGCACGACTACGCGATCACCGTGCTCACCCACGACAACAAGACGATGAACGACGGCATCAACACCGTCCAGGCCGTCGCCCGCGCCGTGCACAAGGACCTCAACCCGGCCGTCGCCGCCAGCGCCACCACGACCGTCGCCCCGCCCGCCGCCCCGCAGGAAGCGGTGCCCGCGGTGCCGGAGGCCCCGGCCGTCCGCATGCTCACCGCGACGCCCCGGTCGTAGGACCGGCCGGCGTCGGCGTACGACCAAAGGCCCGTCTTTGTAACAGCGGGATGAAATCCGCAGCCCACCGCGTTGGTGCCTTCCGGTAGACCAGGTCTTACGGGAGGCACCGGTGACGGACGAAGAGGACGCACAGAGCGTGGCACGGACCCCGGGCTGGGCCCGGCGCCTGTGCGGCTACGCATGGCGCTACCGGCGCAATGTGCTGCTGGCGCTCGGCTCGTCGCTCGCGGGCATGGCGGTGATGGCCCTCGTCCCGCTGGTCACCAAGGTGATCATCGACGACGTCGTGGTCGGCCACACCCGGTCCCTCGCCGTGTGGACCGGACTCCTCATAGCCGCCGCCGTGCTCGTCTACATAGCCACCTACATACGCCGCTACTACGGCGGCCGGCTCGCCCTCGACGTACAGCACGACCTCCGTACCGAGATGTACGGGACGATCACCCGGCTCGACGGGAGGCGGCAGGACGAACTGTCCACCGGCCAGGTCGTCGGCCGTGCCACCAGCGACCTCCAGCTGATCCAGAGCCTGCTGTTCATGCTCCCGATGACCATCGGGAACATCCTGCTCTTCATCATCTCCCTGGTGATCATGGCGTGGCTGTCGCCGCTGCTCACCCTCGTCGCGATCGCCGTCGCCCCCGCCCTCTGGTACATCGCCCGCCGCTCCCGCTCCCGCCTCTTCCCCGCCACCTGGTACGCCCAGGGACAGGCCGCCGCCGTCGCCGGGGTCGTCGACGGCGCCGTCTCCGGCGTCCGGGTCGTCAAGGGCTTCGGGCAGGAGGAGCAGGAGACCGGCAAGCTCCGCGAGGTCGGCCGCCGCCTCTTCGCCGGACGGCTCCGCACGATCCGGCTGAACGCCCGCTACACCCCCGCCCTCCAGGCCGTCCCCGCGCTCGGCCAGGTCGCCATGCTGGCGCTCGGCGGCTGGCTCGCCACCCGGGGCCAGATCACCCTCGGCACCTTCGTCGCGTTCTCCACCTACCTCGCCCAGCTCGTCGGACCGGTCCGGATGCTCGCCATGGTCCTCACCGTCGGCCAGCAGGCCCGCGCCGGCGTCGAACGCGTACTGGAGCTCATCGACACCGAACCGACCATGAAGGACGGCACCAGGGAACTCCCGGCCGACGCCCCCGCCGGCGTCGAGTTCGACGACGTCCGCTTCGGCTACACCGACGACCGCCCCGTCCTCGACGGCTTCTCCCTGACCATCGAGCCCGGCGAGACCGTCGCCGTGGTCGGCGCCTCCGGCAGCGGCAAGTCCACCGTCTCCCTGCTGCTGCCCCGCTTCTACGACGTCACCCGCGGCGCCGTCCTGGTCGGCGGCCACGACGTCCGCGAACTCACCCAGTCCTCGCTGCGCGCCGCCATCGGACTCGTACCGGAGGACAGCTTCCTCTTCTCCGACACCGTCCGCGCCAACATCGCCTACGGGGTCCCCGACGCCACCCAGGAGCAGATCGACCAGGCGGCCCGCGCCGCCCGCGCCGACCGCTTCATCGCCGAACTGCCCGAGGGCTACGACACCAAGGTCGGCGAACACGGACTCACCCTCTCCGGCGGCCAGCGCCAGCGCATCGCGCTCGCCCGCGCCATCCTCACCGACCCCCGGCTGCTCCTCCTCGACGACGCCACCTCCGCCGTCGACGCCCGGGTCGAGCACGAGATCCACGAGGCGCTGCGCCAGGTGATGGCCGGGCGCACCACCCTGCTGATCGCCCACCGCCGCTCCACCCTGAACCTCGCCGACCGGATCGCCGTCCTGGAGAACGGCCGCCTCGCCGACATCGGCACCCACGAGGAGCTGGAGCGCCGCTCCCCGCTCTACCGGCGGCTGCTCACCGACCCCGAGGGGCTGGGCGGCGCCTCGCCCGGCCACCAGCCGCTCACCCCCGCCGCCCCCGACTCCGACCCCGAGGCCGACCGAACCCTCCAGGAGGAGCTGGACGCCGAGTTCGACGCCGAGCGCGGCATCAGCCCCCACCTGTGGGTCCGCAAGGAGGAGCCGGGCGACACCGCCACGGCCGGCATGCCCGCCACCCCCGAGCTGCTCGCCCAGGTCGAGGCACTGCCGCCCGCCACCGACACCCCCGGCATCGACGAGGCCCGTGCCGTGCGCCCCGAGGACTCCTACGGGCTGCGCAGGCTGCTGCGCGGCTTCGGGCCGCCGCTGCTGGTGAGCCTGGCGCTGGTCGCGGTCGACGCGGGCGCCGGGCTGCTGCTGCCGGTGCTGATCCGGCACGGCATCGACCAGGGCGTCAGCCGGCTGGCGCTCGGTGCGGTCTGGGCGGCGTCCGCGCTCGCCCTGCTGGTCGTCCTGGTCCAGTGGGCCGCCCAGATCGGCGAGACCCGGATGACCGGCCGTACCGGCGAACGGGTGCTGTACGCGCTCCGGCTGAAGATCTTCGCGCAGCTCCAGCGGCTCGGCCTGGACTACTACGAGCGCGAGCTGACCGGCCGCATCATGACCCGGATGACCACGGACGTGGACGCGCTGTCCACGTTCCTCCAGACCGGACTGGTCACCGCGTTCGTCTCGGTCGTCACCTTCCTCGGCATCATGGTCGCGCTGCTGGTGCTGGACGTGCAGCTGGCCCTGGTGGTCTTCGCGACGCTGCCGTTGCTGGTCGTCGGCACCTTCTTCTTCCGCCGCAAGAGCGTCCGGGCCTACGAGCTGGCCCGGACCCGGATCAGCGCCGTCAACGCCGACCTCCAGGAGTCCGTCTCCGGGCTGCGGATCGTGCAGGCCTTCCGCCGCGAGCACGACGGCGCCGAGCGGTTCGCCGGCCGCAGCGACCACTACCGCGAGGCCCGGGTGCGCGGCCAGTGGCTGATCTCGGTCTACTTCCCGTTCGTGCAGCTGCTGTCCTCGGTGGCCGCCGCGGGCGTGCTGATCGTCGGCGCGGGCCGGGTCGACCACGGCACCCTCACCACCGGCGCCCTGGTCGCCTACCTGCTCTACATCGACCTGTTCTTCGCCCCGGTCCAGCAGCTCTCCCAGGTCTTCGACGGCTACCAGCAGGCCACCGTCTCCCTCGGCCGCATCCAGGAACTGCTGCGCGAGCCGGCCTCCACCAAGAGCGCCGACGAACCGCTGGACGTGCTGTCGCTGCGCGGCGAGATCGCCTTCGAGGACGTCTCCTTCGCGTACGGGGGCGGCGAGGCGGCCGACGCCGCGGCGGCCGAGGAGGCGCTCGCGGACGTCGGGCTGCGGATACCGGCCGGGCAGACCGTCGCCTTCGTCGGCGAGACCGGTGCGGGCAAGTCCACCCTGGTCAAGCTCGTCGCCCGGTTCTACGACCCCACCGGCGGCCGGGTCACCGTCGACGGCACCGACCTGCGCCGCCTCGACCTCACCGCCTACCGGCACCGGCTCGGGGTCGTGCCGCAGGAGGCGTACCTCTTCGCCGGCACGGTCCGCGACGCCATCGCCTACGGGCGGCCCGGGGCCACCGATGCCGAGGTGGAGGCGGCGGCACGGGCGGTCGGCGCCCACGACATGATCGCCACCCTGGACGGCGGCTATCTCCACGAGGTCGCCGAGCGGGGCCGCAACCTCTCGGCCGGGCAGCGCCAGCTGATCGCCCTGGCCCGCGCCGAGCTCGTCGACCCCGACATCCTGCTCCTCGACGAGGCGACCGCCTCCCTGGACCTGGCCAGCGAGGCCCTGGTCAACCAGGCCACCGACCGCCTGGCCGGCCGCCGCACCACCCTGGTCGTCGCCCACCGGCTGACCACGGCCGCCCGCGCCGACCGGGTCGTGGTGATGGACCACGGCCGGGTCGTCGAGGACGGCACCCACGACGAGCTCCTCGCCCAGGACGGGCGCTACGCCGTGCTGTGGCGCACCTTCATCGGGGAGGACGAGCCCGCCGCGGTGTGAGCGGCGGGCCCGCCCGCCCGGTCACCGGGTGCTGTCGGACCGGTCGGAGATGTCGGAGATCTTCCCGGTCCGCAGGTCCGAGCGGACCGTCAGGTACGTGTACGAGGGGTGCTTCCCGCCGCTCCAGGTGAGCCGCACCGCCGACCAGGTGTGCCCGGCGCCGCTGTCGCCCGGGGTGACCCGGAAGCCGAGCGGGGCGTTCTGCGCGCGGAGCACCCCGTCCGCGTTGTGGCGGCGCTCCCAGGCATCGAGCTGGGAGCGGAACCGGGGGGTCAGATAGAACGCGCGCAGATCGGCGGCGGCCCGCCCGCCGTCCTCGGCCGACACCGCGTCGATGTAGGCGCCGTAGAAGTGGGCGACCTGCTGGCGCGCGGAGGAACCGAGCCCGGCGTCGGCCGGCGCCGGGGCCACGGTCTCCGGCAGGGTCTGCGGGGCGCGCGGGGGAGTCGCCGCGACGGCCGGGACCGCGGCGAGGGAGGCCAGCAGGGCGGCGGCGAGCAGCGTACGGCCGACGGGACGCCGGCCCCGGGGGCCCGGCGCGGTGCGGAGTGGAGGCATGAGGGTTCCTGCCTTTCGTGTGGCTCTGTCCTGTGGAGCCATGCTGGCGCCTTCGCCGCCCCGCGTACGGGGCACTCCGCGTGCAACCTTCGGACGGGCTCCCTGCGTCGTACACCTGTATGCGCAGGTGCTGAATCAGGGTGCGTATGTTCGAGTGATGATGAGGCGACGGGTGACCAGAGCGACGGACAAGTCCGCGGGGACGACCGGCAGCGAAGACGACGGCCCCGCCCGGCGGCCCCGCCGGGCGCTGGTGCGCACGGTCGTCCTGTCCGTGGCGGCGGCCCTCGGGCTGGTGCTCGGCGGCCCCGCGGTCGGCCCGGCCGGCGCCGTCTCGGTCTGCGCCGGGCGTCCCGCGAAGACCGTCTCGTTCGGCACCGGCGAACTGCGCGTCTACAAGAGCCGCTCCTACGCCTGCGCGCTGGCGGTCGCCAAGAAGTCCGGCCCGCGCCGCACGATGTCCGTGACGATCCAGGCGCGCGGCGGTCAGCCCGTCACCGACCGGGGCCGGTACACCAAGCAGGCCGGCCCGGTGACGGTCCACGCCCTCAACCGCTGCGTCCGCGTCACGGGCACGATTTCCGGCAAGTCGGGCTCCACCGGCTGGATTCTCTGCTGAGGGCCTCCCCGAAGCGGTGAAAGACCCTAGGCTCGCCGCCGACAAGGCGAATCGAGGGAGGTCGTATGCGCAAGGCGTTGAGAGGGTTCCTGTCGCTCGCGGTGCTCATCGGGACAGTGGGGGTGACGGGGGCACAGGCCGGGGCGGCCACCGCCGTCCGGCCGGCCGCGGTGACCGGCGGGGTCACGGCCTCCGACGACGGCACCGGTGCGGACATCAAGGACCGCATCCTGGCGATCCCCGGGATGAGCGTCATCGAGGAGAAGCCGTACGCGGGCTACCGCTACTTCGTCCTCTCGTACACCCAGCCGGTAGACCACCAAGACCCGTCCCGCGGCACCTTCCAGCAGCGGATCACCCTGCTGCACAAGGACACCTCCCGCCCGACGGTCTTCTCCACCAGCGGCTACAACGTCTCCACCACCCCCGGCCGCGCCGAGCCGACCCGGATCATCGACGGCAACCAGGTCTCCCTGGAGTACCGCTACTTCACGCCGTCGCGGCCCGCGCCCGCCGACTGGTCCAGGCTCGACATCCGCCAGGCGGCCGACGACCAGCACCGGGTCTTCACCGCCCTGAAGCGGATCTACCCCGCCAAGTGGCTGGCCACCGGCGCCTCCAAGGGCGGCATGACGGCCACGTACTACGAGCGCTTCCACCCCGGCGACATGGACGGCGTCGTCGCGTACGTGGCGCCCAACGACGTGGTCGACAAGGAGGATTCGGCCTACGACCGCTTCCTCGCCCGGGTGGGCACCAAGGCCTGCCGCGACCGGCTGGCCGCCGTCCAGCGCGAGGCCCTGGTGCGCCGCGCCCCGCTGGAGGAGAAGTACCGCGCGTACGCCGCCGAGCACGGCTACACCTTCGACACCACCGGCTCGCTGGACAGGGCGTACGAGGCCGTGGTCATGGACTACTACTGGACGTTCTGGCAGTACAGCCTGCCCGCCGACTGCGACACCGTCCCCGCCGACGCGGAGTCCGCCACCGACCAGGAGATCTGGGACTCCGTCGACGCGATCACCGGGTTCTCCACCTACACCGACCAGGGCCTGGAGAAGTACGTCCCGTACTACTACCAGGCGGGCACCCAGCTCGGCTCGCCCGACATCCGCCAGCCCTGGCTCGGCAGCCTCAGCCGCTACGGCTACCAGCCGCCGCGCACCTTCGTACCGCGCTCCATCCCCATGAAGTTCCAGCCCGCGGTGATGCGCGACATCGACGGCTGGGTGCGCCACCACGGCGAGCGGATGCTGTACGTGTACGGCGAGAACGACCCGTACGGGGCCGAGCCCTTCCGGCTCGGCGCGGGCTCCCGGGACAGCTACGTCATGACCGTGCCCGGCGGCAACCACGGCGCCACGGTCGGCGCCCTCGCCGAGGGCGACCGGGCGAAGGCCACCGCCGCCGTGCTGCGCTGGGCGGGTGTCGCCCCGGCCGCCGTGCGGGAAGACCCGGCGAAGGCGCAGCCGCTCGCCGCGTACGACGCCCGCCTCGACAAGCGGGACGTGCGCGAGGAACGCGGGCCGCGCCGGTAGCCCCGCACGGGGAGGGGCCGGTGCGCCGGCCCCTCCCCGACGGCTCAGTACCGCAGCCCGTAACCCACCGGGTGCAGCACCCGGGCCGGGTCGTCCGCCCGCTGCACCGGGACCGGCAGGGTGCCGCGCGGCGCGGCCCGGCCCGCGATCACCCGGGCGGCGGCCCGCAGTTCCACATCGGTCCAGGAGTACGTGGCCAGGTTCGCCGCGAAGCCCGTACCCGCCAGCTGGGCGACGTCGTACGGATTGCGGATCGCCACCGTGATCACCGGGACGCCGGTCGCCGCCAGCTCGCCGACCAGGGTGCGCTGCGAGCTGCTCGCCGAGACGTTGTACGTCGCCACGACCACCGCGTCCTTGCCGCGCGCGGCCGTCACCGCCCGGTCGATCATCGTCCGGGCGGGGGCGGTGCCGGTGGACAGCGCGGTCGCCGCGAAGCCCAGTTCGCCGAAGGCGGTGGCCAGGGTGGTGGTCGGCGGGCCGGTGGTGCCGGACGGGGACGCCGGGTCGGCGCCGACCACCAGCAGGTTCTTGTGCGAGCGGCGGGAGAGCGGCAGCACCGCCCCGTCGTTGGCGAGCAGCGTCGTGGTCCGCTCGGCGATCCGGTCGGCGGCGGCGAGGTGCGCCCGGGTGCCGACGGTGCGGTCCACGCCCGCGTGGCTGACGAACGGGCTGTCGAACAGCCCCAGCTTCGTCTTCAGCCGCAGGATGCGCAGGATCGATTCGTCGAGCCGGGCCTCGGTCAGCTCACCGCTCTTCACCGCCGCGAGGACGGCCTGCCACGCGACATCCAGGTCCGGCGGGTTCAGCAGCTGGTCGACGCCCGCCTTCAGCGCGAGGACCGGCACGCGTGCGTCGCCGTACTTCGTCCGCACCCCCTCCATGCCCAGCGCGTCGGTCACCACGACCCCGTCGTAGCCCAGCTCCTCGCGGAGGATGCCGGTGAGGATCGGGCGGGAGAGCGTCGCCGGGTCACCCGACGGGTCCAGCTCCGGGACCACGATGTGCGCGGTCATGATCGAGTCGATGCCCGCGGCGATCGCCGCCCGGAACGGCGGCGCGTCCAGCTCGGCCCACTCGGCCCGGGTGTGGGTGATGACCGGCAGCCCGGTGTGGCTGTCGGTGCTGGTGTCGCCGTGGCCCGGGAAGTGCTTGGCCGTCGAGGCGACCCGGCTGCTCTGATACCCCTTCACCTGCGCGGTGACCAGGCCGGCCACCGACTGCGGGTCGGAGCCGAAGGACCGTACGCCGATCACCGGGTTGGCCGGGTTGACGTTGACGTCGGCGTCCGGGGCGTAGTTCTGGTTGATGCCGATCGCGGCCAGCTCGGCGCCCGCGATCTGCCCGGCCCTGCGGGCGTCGGAGCGCGAACCGCCCGCGCCCAGCGCCATCGCGCCCGGCATCAGGGTGGCCGGTTCGCCGACCCGGCAGACGATGCCATGCTCCTGGTCGGTGGAGACCAGCAGCGGCAACGGGGTGGGCCCGGCGAGTCCGGCGCGCTGGATGCCGTTGGAGAGCTCGGCGATCTGGTGCGGGTCGCGGGTGTTGTGCGCCCAGACGAAGTAGATGATTCCGCCGACGTGGTACTTGGCGATCATCTCGGCGGCCGTACGGACCCCGATCTCGGACAGGTTGGCGTCGATGTCGGCCTGGTCGGGCTCGGTGGCGGAGTGCCCGTACACCCGCATCACGAAGAGCTGCCCGACCTTCTCCTCCAGGCTCATCCCGGAGATGAGCCGCCGGATGCGCCGGTCGGTGACGGCTGATTCGTGCGGCCCGCTGCTCGCGGACCTCGGAGCGGCGACGGCGCCGGGGGCCAGGCCCGCGCCGGTGACGGCGGCGACCGCCGTCGCCGCGGTGGCGGTGAGAAGGGTCCGTCTGGAGGTGCGGTGCTGCACGTGAGCTCCTTCGGCCGTACTCGGGGACGAGAGGTGGGGAGAGAAACCTCTGCTGAAAGAAACTGCCAAGAAGCACGGATATCCAGAAAATAACTTCCGGTCAAGGGTCCGGACCGTTCCGGACCGCGCGGCGTGGCCCCCATTCCCGGCCACTGCGGGCGGAATCGGTCGGCCGGTCGACCGGTCGGAACCGGTCGGCCGACGGGCGGAATCGGTCGGCACACGGAACCGGTCGGGCAGCCGACGGGGCGGAAACGGCCGGCGATCGGAACTGATCGGTCAGCGGGTAAGTCGGAACCGGTCGGTGGACGAAGTCGGTCGGCAGTCGGAACCGGTCGGCGGGCGGAATCGGTTGGTGGACGGAACCGGTCGGCGGTCGGAATCGGTCGGTCAGTCGGCGGGCCGCAGCCCCACCGCCGCCCCGTGCGCCCGCAGCGCGGCCACCGCCGCCGTGATCGCCGGGCGCCGGGCCGCCTCGGTGCGCCACAGCGCGTACAGCCGCCGCACCGGCACCGGGTCGAGGTCCACCGCCACCACGCCCGGCGGCAGCGGCCCCCGCCCCAGGCGCGGGATCATCGCGACTCCGAGACCGGCGGCGAGCAGGGCCAGCTGGGTGTGGTTCTCCTCCGCCCGGTGCCGGAGGTCCGGCTCGCAGCCCGCCGCCCGCAGCGTCCGTACGAGCCAGTCGTGGCAGACCGTCCCCGGCGGCTGGCAGATCCACCGCTCCTGCGCCAGCTCCTCGCGCCGAACCGCCGCCCGCCCGGCCAGCCGGTGCCCCTCGGGCACCAGCAGATCGCAGAGGTCGTCACCGAGCACCGCCTGTGCCACGCCCTCCGGTGCGGGCAGCGGGGCGATGTCCCAGTCGTGCGCGACCGCGAGATCGATCACCCCCTTGGCCACCAGATCGACCGACAGATGCGGATCGACCTCGGTCAGCCGGACGTCCAGGGCCGGATGCTCCCGGTCCAGCTCCGCCAGCACCCCGGGCAGCAGCCCCCGCGCCGCCGAGGCGAACGCGCCGATCGACAGCCGCCCGGTCGGTAGCCCCCTGCGCTCCTCCAGGGCCGTCTCGGCACGCTCCACGATCGCCAGCAACTCCTGGGCCGTACCGGCGAGATGGAGCGCCTCCTCGGTCAGCGCGACCCCGCGCCCGCGCCGCTCCAGCAGGGGCGTCCGGGTCTCCCGTTCCAGCTTGGTGATCTGCTGCGAGACCGCCGACGGGGTGTAGCCGAGCGCGGCGGCGGCCGCCGCCACCGAACCGTGCACGGAGACCGCGTGCAGGGCGCGCAGCCGGGCCAGATCGAGCACCGGACCTCCAGGATCCCGAGGGGCGCCCGGTCCACCGGCCGACCAGCACCCGATTCATTAGCAATGCTCAATTCCACCATGAAGGAATCCGTGCTGGTGCTACATGGTCGGGGTGGGTGATCCTCGCCGCATGCGTCCCTTCCACATCGCCCTGGCCGTCCTGGTGGCCGCCGTCTGGGGTGTCAACTTCGTCGTCATCGCGGTCGGTCTCGACCACTTCCCGCCGCTGCTCTTCTCCGCCCTGCGCTTCCTGGCCGCCGCCCTGCCCGCGGTCCTGTTCGTCGGCCCGCCCAAGGTCGCGTGGAAGTGGATCGTGGGCGTCGGGCTGGCCCTCGGGGTCGCGAAGTTCGGCCTGCTCTTCATCGGCATGGACCGCGGCATGCCCGCCGGGCTCTCCTCCCTCGTGCTCCAGGTCCAGGCGGTCTTCACCGCCCTCTTCGCCGCCTTCGCGCTGGGTGAACGGCCGGGAAGGGTACGGCTGACGGGCATGGGGGTCGCCCTCGCGGGCATCGGGGTCGCGGCGGTCGACGAGGGGGCGGGCGGGCCCGTGCTCGCCTTCGTCCTGGTGATCGCGGCGGCCGCCTGCTGGGGCGTCTCCAACGTACTGACCCGCAAGGCCGCCCCGCCCGACTCCCTCAACTTCATGGTGTGGGTCTCGACCGTGCCGGTCCTCCCGCTGCTCGGCCTTTCGCTCCTCTTCGAGGGCTGGGACCGGGACCGGGCGGCGCTGGCCGCGCTGGACTGGAGCGGCGCCGGGATCATCGTCTACGTCGCCTGGATCACCACCGTCTTCGGCTTCGGGGTCTGGGGCTTCCTGCTCCGCCAGTACCCGGCCTCCTCGGTGGCCCCGTTCACCCTGCTCGTCCCGGTCTTCGGGATGTCCTCCGCCGCGCTCCTGCTCGGCGAGTCGGTGAGCCCGCTGCGGTGGTGCGCGGCGGCCCTGCTGGTCGGCGGGGTGGCTCTGACCTCCCTGGCGGGGGCGCGGCGGCCCGGTACGAGGGCGGTGGCGGCTCCCGTTACGGGCCCGGACGGCTCCGAGCGGGTGGCGGCGGGGCGGTAGGCCGGTCCGGGGCAGTACGTCCGGGTGCCGGCGGCCGGGCGCGGTACCCGGCCGCCCCGGGCTCAGAGCTCGCCGACCGGTGGCTGCCGCGCCAGGAACTCCTCGAACGCCGCCGCCTGTTCGGGGCTCATGTATGACTGGCGCGCGTGCATGGCCCGGTCCATGAGCCATGCCACGTGCCCCGCGTCCAGCTGCACGGCCACCACCGCCCCGTCCCGCACGAAGCTCACCCGCCGGCCGTCGGCCCGTACGTACCGGACGTACGGGCCGTACTCCAGCGGATCGGCCCGCGGCTCCGCCCGGAGCCGGCCGACGTCCCACCTCGGCCCGTCCCCTTCCTCCCCTTCGCCGTCCCGAGGCGCTGGTTCGGGCAGGGGAGGCTCGGCGCGGGCCCAGTGCTCCAACTCGGCGACTTTCCCCGCCGGTAACAGCACGCTCACCGGCACACCGTGCTCGGTGAGCACGACGCGTTCGCCGGTGGACTCGACGAGCGAGACGAGACGCCCGTAGTCGATGGGGTCCGGGGCGTACTGACGCTCGACAACGATCTTCAAGTCATCATCCATGGGCCAGGACGCTACCGGGCGCCACTGACGGTGCGGCCGTGCGACCGACCGCCGACGGCCCGGGGGTGATCAGTCGGCCACCGGCACGGCGCCGTGGGCCGCCGCGATCCGGTCGATGCGTCCGGCGAGGTCGAAGTCGGCGTCGGTCAGCCTGCGGCCCGCGTCGTGCGTGGTGATCCCGAACCGGATCCGGTCCCACCGCAGGTCGATGTCCGCGTGGTGTCCGACCATCCGCTCCACATCGGCGACATGCACGATCATGGCGACGCCGCCGTGATGCCGGATGCCGAAGGACCGGGTGATCTCGTTCCCCACCCGCGACCAGCCGGGCAGCTTCCGCAGTCGCATCTCGATCACGTTGTCCGTCAGCGGCACCAGTGCCTCGGCCATGCTCGGCTCCTCTCGATCAGGGGCTCCAGGATCCATGAGCGTTCCGACCCGGCGGGAGGGAGGGGCGGTCTCGTGCCGGTCGTGGTCAGACCTCCTTCTCTCCGAGGGTGGTTCGCAGCCAGTCCAGAGTTCCCTGCTCCAGGAGCTCATCGGCGAGGCGCCGCCCGGTCTCGGTGGCGATGCGGGCCCGGCTGTTGTCGATCCACCTCTGCGCGTTCCCGTAGCCCTGCGCCTTGTACTCGATGCCCTGGAGCATGCACTCCAGCTTGTCCGCGTCCCTGGCGCACACAGCCTCCGGCGATTCCCCGCCCTCGTACTCGGCGACGAGCTCCCGGATCGTCGACGCGAGCGCCTCCGGCATTCCGGCCGTCTGGTCCGCGGTCACCGCCTGCGGGTCACCGGCAGGCGCGTACTTCTTGCCGACATGGTTCACGTCCCCGGTGCGGGTCTCCTGGGTGTCGTGCCACACGGCAAGGAACGCGGCCCGCGCCGGATCCGCGCCTTCCAGCTTCGCGACGACCGAAGCGATCAACGAAGCGCGCCACGAGTGCTCGGCGACGCTCTCGGGGTCGCGGACCCCCGCCATCCACCAGCCAGTACGGCGCGTCTGCTTGAGCGTGCCCGCTTCGTACAGGAAGCGGCCCACCGCGGACAGGTCGTCAGCCACGGCCTTCTCCTCTCACGCCTCGGCGAGGCGGATCGCGTACCGGATGCCCTCCAGCTCTCGGCGTGCTCGCGTCGAGAGCTCCCGGCTATCCAACAACACAGGGAGGGATGCGCGTAGCTGGTTCCCGATCGGGGCTCCAGGACGGAGCAGGTTTGGTCGGGCGGCGAGGAGAGACCAGAGAGTATGGACGCTCAGATCGAAGAAGCCATGGCTGAGAGTCATGCCTCGTACGAGGTGGCGCATCAGCTTGTCGCCCGGCCACGGGCCCGGGTTCGCGGCGGCAATGAAGTCGTCGGACAACTGAATGTTCGGCGCCTCGCCGATCCAGTACGCCCAGTAGTTGAGGTTTGCTGCCTCACCCGCGTCGTCGTCGGCAAGCGTCGTGGTGATGAAGTGTTCCATGCGGTCTCGGTCGCCCTGCCTGGCGGCGACAGCCGCAACCGAGCGAGAGTTGAGCCAGGTGGCCAGCCAGCCGTCGGGGCGCTCGGTTCGCTGCTGCTGAGCCAGCCACTCGGAAGTATCCGGGGCGTCGTCGTACCCAGCCAGATAGAGGGCTTGGCGGCGTAGCAGAAAGTGCTCCTTGCCGTGTGATTTCTCGGCGGCCGACCGCATGCGAGAGAAGAAGCGTCTGCGTTCGGAGGCGTGGAGTTCCGGGCCGCGCGGCACAGGGCCCCGGCGAGGTCGCGGTGGCTCGGGCAGCGCTTGCAGTGGTGTCGGAGGCACGCCGTTGAGTGGCCAGGACAGCACCTCGACCAAGTCGCGCTGCATCACCCATGCGCCGATCGGACTGTCGTCGGCGGCCGTGTCCTCGTCGAGGACACCGGCCAGCAGCACGTCTGCTTCCAAAGCCCGTTCCAAGGCTGAGAGCAGGGTGGGTGCGCTGCCCAACTGCAAGAGCTGGTGGCGGTACAGAAGCATGTGCCCGACGGGCAGAGCCGTCAGAGGCCGACGTCCTGACTCCCATCCTGCGACGGTGTCGAGCGAGACCCGGAGCTGCTCCGCGAGCGTTTCCTGCGTGTGACCCAACTGCTCGCGGACGAGACGGAAAACATACCCGGACACTGTGCCTCTTCGGCTCCTTTGTGTCGTCCCCCGACCGCTGGTCAGGGTATTGCGTAGTCCGGTGTCCATCGCGTCCTCCTTGCCTGCCGAACTCGACCGGGCACACGTACCCGCAGTCAGTTCAAGGGGCAGCCGCCGCTCCATACCGTCGTATTCACAGTGATGGCTTGGCGACTCAGGGTAGTGGAAGGAGTGTCGTCGTGACGATGACGATCAAGGTGTATGAGGTTGACCGGCATGGCTTCACGACGCGCGTCGTGAAGCCCAGGGCGGAGGTCATCCCGGTCGATTTCATTCCTGTCTGCCAGGCGTATCCGGTGTGCCGGTGCAAGCGGTGCACCGGCACGACCGGACGGTGCGACTGGCACAAGGGCCCGTCCGGCACCGCCGTCCTGGTCGATGCCGTCGACGAGGAGGCGGGTTCCGCCGTCCCCCGGTACGCGTGTGCGCCGTGTCGGGAGCAACGGGGGCTCCGTCCGGTGTCCGGGCAGCGGTGACCGAGCCGGTTCGCGGGGTTCTTGCGCCCGGGTGCCGGGTGGGGATGCACGAGGAATGCCCGGGGCCGGTCGCCGTGAGAGTCCGTGGTGTCGTCGTCGAGCGGCTTCGCTGCGCCTGCGTCTGCCATGCCCGTACTGGCCCGGAAGGCGAGGAGCGGTCCGGTCCGGGCGGGCCCGGGCGGGCGGTCCGGCCCGCCCCCGCTGCCCCTGCCGACGCCGCCGAGGAGCCCGGACCCGTGCCGGATCCACGAATCCTTCCCCCTCGCTCGGCAGGCGCGCCCGGTCGTGCGGCGGGACGATGGGATCGTCCCGGCCAGTGGGCTGGAGGTGCGGACATGGAGATCAGGCCTCGGGCGGTCGCTCTCCCCAAGGAGACGGACCATCTCGAGCAGGGAAAGTACGGGCCCGTCTTCCCGAGGACTCCGGCCTGCTACGGGTTCACGATCGTCGCGCGGGTCAAACCCGGCCACGCCGGGGCGATGCGCGCGTACGGTTCCGCGCTGGCCGAGGCGCTGGAGGAGGATCCGTACCTGCTGGCGCCGTTGAAGCTGCACTACCTGCGGTGGGTCCTCTTCGACGACGACACGCGCTTCATGTACCAGGGGATCTTCGACACCGACTTCGACAAGTACACCGAGGACGCCATCGCGCTGTTCTCGAAGGCGGGTGTGAGCACGGCGTTCGAGCACCTCGAGGGGTTTCCCGAGGACTGGCGGACCAACCCGGAGGCGTTCATCGGATTCGTCCGCGAGCACCACTGTCCGAGCTTCATCGAGTACGGGGAGTATCCGTATGTGACGGCGGACGAGATCAAGAAGGCTCTGCGGATCAAGAGCGCTCTGTCCGAGATGCTCGATCAGATGCAGTGAAGCAGATGCAGTGCGGCAGACGCAGTGCGGCAGATGCAGTGAGGCCGGGCCATGAGTGAGGCCAGAACAGCACGGGTCTACAACCAGCGGCACGTTCCCCGGGCGTACACACCCGCCGGACGCCGGGTGAGCGTCTACGTCTCGTGGAGTTATCCCGCCGAGGCGGGCCGCAACGCGGCCGAACTGGACAACCGGTTCTCCACCCTGACCGAGGTGCGCCGGGTGGCGTGGCCCGCCTACGAGGATCCGAGGTGGTCGGACCCGTACCAGTTCCAGCAGACCATCGCGGGATCGCTGGAGCTGTTCTTCTGGGCGTGGGTGCCGTTCCAGGATTTCGTCGAGGAGACCACCGGACATCCCGTCCCCGTCTACCAGCGCATCGACCAGGCCGGTTTCCACACCCCGCTCGACGAGCGGGTGCTCGACGACACGGACGTCCTGTTCGTCTTCGGGCTGGACCACATGATCACCGAGCAGGAGGCGCGGCCCGGGGAGATCGAGGCGCTGCGGGCGTTCCTGACGAGGGAGGACGCGCGTCTGGTCCTGGGGCCCCATCACGACGTCGGCGCCTCGGACGACCTGTCCGTGCGGGAGGTGGAGTACCGCCACCACGGCGACCCCCTGGTACCGCGCCAGCAACGGTTCGCCACCTACGTCCGTGATCTGATGAAGGGCCTGGGCATACCCGTCGTCAACCGGTACGGGCTGCGCCCCGCCACCGGCGAGGACCATCGGATCGCCCCTCTGACGACCTTCGGGGACCTGGACGAGAAGGGGTGGCTGAACGGGGTCACGAACTTCAACTTCCATATGCACCTGCCCCACTACGCGGTGACGGCCGATCGGCCGGACACCATTCACGTGCTGGCCCGGCAGCCGATCGACACCTCACGGCCCCACCCGTTCACCGAGGACGGGAACACCGAGTTCAACATGTTCCTGTGGATGCCTCCCGGCGGCGACCGCGCGGCCGATGTGCTGCTGGCCGACTCCACGATCTTCAGCACGCTCTTCGGTGCCGACGACAGCCTGCGGAACTTCTGGCACAACCTCGTCTCGTAGCGATGCCGCAGGGAGGCCCGCATGAGCGCACCCACGGACGTCACGCTCGAACTCGACGACATCCAGCGCGGAGTCCTCAGCCCGCGCCCCACCCCGTACGCGGCGACGTACCTGGTCTTCCGCATCGACGACCGGGACCAGGGCCGGGAGCTGATGCGGCGCGCGGGTACGGCGGCGACCTCGGCCGCCGACACCTCCAGCCCCCTCGGGGACACCTGGGTCAGCGTCGCCGTCACCCACTGGGGCCTGCGGGCCCTGGGGGTGCCCCGCTCCTCGCTGGACTCGTTCGCCTGGGAGTTCCGGCAGGGCATGGCGGCCCGCGCACGGGCACTGCACGACGAGGGAGCCAGCGCCCCGCGGCACTGGGAGGCGCCGCTCGGCACCCACGACGTCCATGTGGTGATCGCGGCGGTCGCCCCGGACCCGCCGCGCCTGGAAGAGGCCGTCGACCGCGCCCGGTCCGCCTACGACCGGCTGCCCGGCGTGACGGCGATCTGGCGGCAGGACTGCTACGCACTGCCGAGCGAGAAGGAACACTTCGGCTACCTCGACGGCGTCAGCCACCCCGCTGTCGAAGGCAGCGGCATCCCGGGGTCCAACAGGCTGGAAGTACCCCTGAAAAGCGGAGAGTTCATCCTGGGCCGCCCCGACGAGCTCGGCGGTTCCGCCGCGCCGGAACCGGCCGTGCTCGGGCGCAACGGCAGCTACGCGGCCTTCCGCAAACTCCACCAGGACGTCGCGGCCTTCCGGCGCTACCTGAAGGACAGCTCCACCACCGCCCAGGACGAGGAACTGATCGCCGCGAAGATCATGGGCCGCTGGCGCGGCGGAGCCCCGCTGGCCCTCGCCCCCGAACACGACGACCCCGCCCTCGGGGCCGACCCGCTCCGCCGCAACACCTTCTTCTACGAGCAGGAGGACCCGACGGGATTCACCACGCCCAGGGGCTGCCACATACGCCGGGCCAACCCGCGCGACGCCTCGGTGGCCGGGGAGGTACGGCTGCACCGCATGATCCGGCGCGGCGCCGTCTACGGCCCACCGCTGCCCGACGGGGTGCTGGAGGACGACGGCGTGGACCGCGGCCTGATGTTCGCGTTCATCGGCGCACACCCCGGACGGCAGTTCGAGTTCGTCCAGTCGGAGTGGATGAACGACGGTGTCTTCTTCGGCGACGGCCACACGAAGGACCCCGTCGTCGGAGCCGCGGACGGGCAGACCCGCTACACCGTCCCCCGCCGGCCCGTGCGCCGCCGCCTCGCTCCGCTGCCGCGCTTCGTCGTCACCCGTGGAGGCGAGTACTGCTTCCTGCCGAGCCTGAGCGCCCTGCGCTGGCTCGGTGACCTCCGCGACTGACGGGGCGGACGAGGACCATGGGCACCCTGCATCTCGTTCTCAACGCCGTCACGGTGATCTTCATCGCGGCCACCATGTTCGCCGCCGGGCTGCGGGCCACCGTACCGGCGCTGCGCGGCGTCCTCGCCGACGTTCCGCTGCTCTCGCTGGCGCTGGTCGCCAACATGGCCGTCGTCCCGCTGCTCGGCTGGGGCATCGGCGCACTGCTCGGCCTCCCCCCGGCCGCCTTCATCGCCCTCGTCCTGATCGCCTCGTCCCCGGGCGGCCCCTTCGGAGCGAAGCTGGCGACCGTACAGCGGGGGGACGTCGTCGCGGGCGCGGCGATGCAGGTGCTGCTCGCCTCCCTCGGCAGCCTCACCTTCGCCCCCACCGCCAACGCCGTCCTCAAGGCCGCCGACATCGGCACCACGGTCTCCCTCGAGGTCGGCGCGCTGGTGCGGACGGTGGCACTCCTGCAGCTCGTCCCCTTCGCCGTCGGGCTGCTCCTGCGCCGCTACGCCGAACCCACCGCCCGGTCCTGGCACCCCGCGGCGGCCTCCGTCTCCAACATCACCTTCCTGATCGTGCTGACGGGCATGCTGCTCGGCAACTGGCACGACGTCGTCGGCCTCTTCGGCTCACTCGCGCTCCTCGCCGGTTTCCTGCTCGGCATCCTCGCCTTCGCCGCGGGAACACTGCTGGCCAGCGGCTCCGCCAGACGCCGCACCACCATGGGCGGCGTCGCCTCGGTACGCAACGCCGGTCCCGCGCTCGCCGCCATCGGTCTCGCCTTCGGTGACCAGCCCACCGTCCTGGGCGCCCTCGCCGCGATCCTTCTCAGCGGCCTGGCGGCGGCCCTCCCGGTCTCCGCGCTGCTCAGCAGGCGCAGGAAGGCCCCGGACGCGGCCGCCCCCTGAGACCGGACCGCGTCGGGGCGGGGCGTCCTCGTGCCGCCGCGGCCTCCATCGACGGTTCGGTGAGTGCCGAACCGTCCGGTCGGTAGCGTGCCGAGTCCTGTGCGGGAGGTCCGCGCAGGTGGAAACGGAGGCTGCCCGATGCCGGAGACGGATCTGAAGCAGCGGATCGGCGAGCGGTTCCGTGAGGTCAACGGCGACCATCCGATGACCGGGGCCGATGACGCGTATGTCAGCGCGCGGTTCGTCGCCCTGGAGAAGCTGTGCGCGGTCCGTGGCCGCGACGCCGACGAGGTCCGCCGGCTGATGCTGGGGCGGCGGCTGCCGCTTCCGGGGTATCTGCGCTCCGACGGCGCCGAGATGGTGCCGGGCGACCTGTTCGCCCTCGCCGACGAGGCCGGCGGCGTGGAACTGCTCGAAGCGTGGTTCACCGCGCACTGGGCCGACCCGGTCGCCGGGAAGGCGGAGTGGGACGCGTATCTCAGCGGGCAGTACGTGTGCCTGCACTCGGTGACCCCGGCCGCCATCCGGCGCAAGGACCACCTGACGGCCGCGATCAGTGCCTCGGAGGACGAGCCGGATGCCGGTTCCGTGCCGTGGTCCGAGCGGCTGCACGCGCTGGTCGACGAACTCGACGTACTGGAACCGGAGTTCACGGCCTACGACCGGCTTCGGTTCGGCGGGCCCACGTCCCGGGACACCTGCATCGACGCCGTGCGCGCCCGCTTCCCGCGCCCGTGACCGCGGGAGCGTGCGCGGGCCCGGGAGCGTGCGCGGGCTCGGGACGGGGGTGTGCGCGGGCTCGGGGGCGGGGGCTACCGCACCGCCCGCAGCAGGTACTCCCGGCCCGCGGCCAGCAGGTCCGGCAGTTCCGCGGCGTGCGGGTGCCAGCGCTTCTCGTACTCCCAGCAGACCCAGGCGTCCGGGCCGTCCGGGGCGACCGGGCTGTCCGGGGCGACCGTGTCCAGGGTGGCCAGGCAGGCCGTCAGCGGCAGGACACCGGTGCCCAGGGGCAGCGGTGTGGTGTCCTCGGCGGAGGCGATGTCCTTGACCTGCACGTAGCCGAGGTGCGGGGCGAGCACGGCGTGGCTGGCGGCGGGGTCCTCGCCCGCCAGCCAGGTGTGCATGACGTCCCACAGCGCGCCGACCGAGCCGTGCCCGACCGCGCCGACGACCCGGGCCACGTCGACCCCGGCCCGGTGCGAGTCGTGGGTCTCCAGCAGGACGCGTACGCCCCGGTCGGCGGCGTGCGGGGCGGCGGCGGCCAGGCGGCGGGCGGCGTTCGCGTCGGCCTCGGCGGAGGGCAGGCCGCCGCCGCCCGGGAAGACCCGGACGTTCCGTGCGCCCAGGTCGTGCGCCAGGTCCACCAGGCCGGCCAGCTCCGCCAGCACCGGCGCGTCGGCCCCCTCGGCGGCGGCCCGTACGTATCCGGCGACGGTCAGGATCTCCACGCCGCCCTTCCCGAACTCCTCGGCCACGGCGTCCCGTTCGGCCTTCGAGAGGCCCGGGTGCACCGGCTCCTCGGGGTGGGCGCGCAGCTCCACCCCCTGGTAGCCGTGGCCGGCGGCGAGCCGGACGACATCGGCGACCGGCATCCCCGGCACTCCGAGGGTCGAGAAAGCGAGCTTCACGTGGGTGGTCCTTCCGGCGTGGTCCGGCCGCCCATCCGGCCCGTGCTCAGCAGGGCTCCCGGAGCAGCTGCCCCAGACTATCCAGCAGTCTCAGCGCGTCCGCGCGTTGCCGCGGCCCGAGCCGCCCGGCCGGCTCCGGCGTCCCCGTACCGGCCGACGCGTACGCCGCCATCCGCAGCGCCGCCGCGGCCTGCCGGGCGAACATGGCGAGCAGGTCCAGCTCCCGGATGTCGGTGCTGGCCCGGGGCGACGGGTCGAGGACCTCCAGCACCCCGAGCACCTGGCCGTCGCTGATCAGCGGCGCCGCCATCAGGGCGTTGGGCACGAACTCGGTGGACTCGGCGAGCGAACGGTCGAACGAGGAGTCCGTGCTGAGATCGTCCACCACCATCGGCTCGCCGGACATCGCCACCCAGCCGGCGATCCCCCGCCCCGCCGGGAAACGGCGGCCCACCAGGAACTCCTCGCCCTGGCCGGAGACCGCCTGGAAGACCAGCTCGTCCGCCTCCTCGTCCAGCAGGAAGACCGAACTGGCCGCCGCGCCGAAGATCGCGCGGGCCACCTCGACGACGGACTGGAGCAGCTCGCGGCGGTGCGGCTCGACCGGCCGGTCCGGCTCGGCCGACGGCACCGCGCCCGTGGCGGACACCGGGTCAGTTCTCGGGGGCATCGTCATCACAGACCTCTCCTGGCGAGGTGGAGTGCCGCGGACCGAACCGCACATTGGCCGCGGAGAGATAAAGGGCGTTCTTGAGCTGGAAGGCCGTCATCCGCGGATGGGCCGACAGCAGCCGCGCGCACAGCCCGCTGATGTACGGGGTCGCGAAGCTGTTCCCGGTGGTACGGATCGACGCGCCGCCCAGCCAGGGCACCGTCACGTTCTGGCCGGGGGCGAAGAACTCCACCGGCGGATCGGGGTTGTAGAGGTGCAGCTCCGGGTCCGCCTCCTGGTGGCTGCCGACCGAGATCACCGAGGCGAACCGCCACGGATAGCTCTCCACCGGCGAGTTGTGCGCCGAGGCGACCACGACCGTACGGTTGAAATAGGCGTGGTCGGCCAGTGCGTGCAGCTCCTCGGCGAACCGGGCGCGGGTCGTCGACAGCGACAGGTTCACCACGTCGAAGCCCTGCTCGACCGCCCAGCGCAGCCCGGCCAGCAGTACGTCCCCGGTGCCGGAGAACCGCTCGCCCAGCACCCGCACGCTGTACAGCTCGCACTCCGGGGCGGTCCGCCGGATGATGCCCGCGCAGGCGGTGCCGTGCCCGCAGGAGTCCCCGGTGCCGGTGGGCCGCACCTCGGTCGTGCCGGCCTCCGGATCCTTCACCACCACCCACGATCCCGCGACCGGGCCGACGCCCGGATGGTCGCGCTCGACGCCCGAGTCCACCACACAGACCCGCACGCCCCGCCCCGTACCCGGTACGGCCCCGGCACCGTGCCCGGGGCCCGGGTCCGCGAGGACCGTTACGTCGTCGGGGCCGCGCCCGCGCAGGCTCCAGGTCAGCCCGGGGCCGGGCCCCGGTGCCGTGTCCGTGGTCGTCATGGCTCAGCTCATCTCCGTCGTCGCCGCCACCGCTCCCGCGGCGAGCCGTGCGGCCCGCCGCTCGCCCGGCAGATGTCCCTTCCCGGCGAAACCCTCCCGGGCCTCCCGGGCCGCCACCGCCGCGCCCGCCGGATCACCCAGCAGCACCAGCGTCCGCGCCCGGTCCAGCGACGCGGTGGCCCGCACCAGCGGGGAGTCGGTCAGCAGGGAGTCCCGTACGGCACGGTCCGCGTGGTCCACGGCCGCCGCCGCGTCCCCGGACCCCGCCGCCAGCCGGGCCCGCAGCCCCGCGAGGTCCACCCGGTCCGCGTGCGGCAGCGGCCGGGCGGACCCGATCCCCGCCAGCCACGGACCGGCCTCCCCGGGCCGGTCGTCGTCCAGCAGCAGCCGGGCCGCCTCCAGCGCTATCGCCGGGCGCAGCGACCGGGCCCCGGCGCGCTCCGCCGCCTGGTCCGCCCGGGCCAGCAGCTCCAGGGCCGGTCCGGTCCGCCCGAGCAGCCCCTCCACCGTCGCCCGGAACACCGGCAGGAAGACGGCCGCCTCCGCGTATCCCAGCTCCTCGGCCAGCGCCTCCGCCTCGGCCAGGCACTCCCCGGCCCGGTCGGCCCGGCCGTGCAGCGCGTGGAGCACGGCCAGCGGGCAGTTCAGCGTGGTCCGTACGGTGGGACGGCCCGCCCCGTGCGCGGCGAGCAGGTCACGGCAGCGGTTCACCGCCACCGGCACCGGCTCCGGGCCGCGCCACAAGGAGATCCCGATGGCCCCGAGCGCGGCGGCCCGCTCCGGCTCCGCCTCGGCCCGCACCGCGTGGTCCAGGGCCAGGGTCAGATCGCGGTCGGCCTCCTCGTGCCGCCCGGCCAGCTGGAGCCGTTGCGCGAGCCGCAGCCGGGCGCGGGCCTGCCCGACCCAGTCCCCGGCGGACTCGAAGAGCGGCAGCACCGACCGGGCCGTGGCCGCCACGCTCACCGCCGCCGGGTCCAGCACCGCCAGCGCGAGCCGGGCGTGCGCGGCCTCCACCGGCGCGGTCGAGATGGTCAGTACCCGCCGCAGCAGCCGCTCCCCGTCCTCGGTGCGGCCGAGTGCCAGGCGCACCTCGCCGAGCCGGCGCAGCGCCGGGGCCGCCGCCGGGTCACCGGCCGGGTGCAGGTCCACGGCGCGCTCCAGCAGGCCCTGGGCCCAGTGCAGATCCGACCGGGCCAGGGCCTGCGCACCGGCCGAGCCCAGCGCGGCGGCGGCCCGTACCCGCAGCGCGGCGGCCCGGTCGTCGAAGAGGCCCAGCTCGGTGCGGTACCGGTAGGCCCGCTCCAGGTGCCCGCCGACCGCCGCCTCGCCCGCCGCCGTCACACTGGGCAGCTCCGACGCCCAGGCGTGCCGCTCGGCCTTGGCCCGCTTCGACAGGGAGGCGTACGCCACCTCCTGGACCAGTCCGCTGCTGAACCGGTGGCGTCCCGCAGCCGGTTCGCCGTCCGGGGCACTCTCCACCAGCCGGCGGCCGCGCAGCCGGGCCAGCGCGCGGGCGACCAGGCCCCGGTCGTCCTCCGCCGCGGTCCCGTTCTCCGTCTCGCGCGCCGCCCGGGTCAGCCGGACCAGCTCCGGCGCGGTGAAGTCCCGGCCGACGACCGCGGCCAGGTCCAGGGTGGTGCGCTCGGCCCGCTCCAGCGCGCCGATCCGGGCGCCGAGCAGCGCCTGGAGGGTCGGCGGGAGCGTCCCGTCCCGCGCGACCCGTGTCTCCCGCGCGTCCGTCGGCGACGGTCCTACGGGGACGAGGAGCTGTTCCAGGTAGAGCGGGTTGCCCTCGGCCCGGTCGTACAGCTCACGGTCGTACGCGTCGGGTGCGTCGTAGGCGTCGTGCGCGTCGCGGGTTTCGTACGGGCCCGGGGCTCCCGGGGCGGTCAGGGCGCGGGCCAGGGCGGCGGCCTCGGCGGGCGGCAGCCCGGCCAGCGGCAGGACCTGCGCCGGGCCGGCGGCCGGGGTGTCGGCGTCGGGCGGCCCGTCCGGGCGGCCCGGGCAGACGACGAGCCCGCCCGCCCGGCCCAGCGGCCCGGCCAGCCGGTTGACCGCCCGCACCAGCAACGGGTCGGCCCAGTGCCAGTCGTCCAGGACGAGCAGGACCGGCCGCGGCCCGCCGGCCCGGGACAGCACGGTGATCAGCGCGGCGCACATGTCCTCGAACGGGGCGTTGGGCGTGCCGTCGTGCAGCAGCCCGCCGCGCAGCAGCGCCCTGGCGTCCGCCACCGCCGCCCCGGCGCGCCCCGGCACCCCGTCCAGCGCCTCCCGGGCGACGGGCGAGCCGAGCACCTCCCGTACCGCGTCGGCCAGCGGGGCCAGGGTGCCGTGGTCGCCGTAGCTGCGGCACCGCCCGGTGCCGGTGACGGGCCGTCCGGGGCCGCCGAGACCGGTCAGCCACTCGCGGGCCAGCCGGGTCTTGCCGGTCCCCGCGTCGCCGACCAGCCGGACCAGCCCCGGGCCCGCCCCGCGCACCGTGCGCGCCAGCGCCTCGTCCAGCGCGGCCAGCTCCGCGGCACGGCCGACGAACGGCACGTCGAAGCGGCGCAGCAGCTCCGGGTCGTCGGCCCCGAGCGCGACCAGCCGGTACGCGTGCACCCGGTCGGTCTTGCCCTTCAGCCGCAGCGGGCCCGCCTCCTCCACGACCACGGTCGGACCGGCGGCCTGCAGGGTCTGCGGGCCGATCAGGATCTCGCCGGCCGCGGCGTTCTGCTCCAGCCGGGCCGCCACGTTCACGGTCTCGCCCGAGACCAGTGCCTGACGGGTGCTCGCATCCGAACTGGCCACCACCTGGCCGGTGTTGACGCCGATCCGGATGTTCAGCCGGATACCCAGGGTGGCTTCCAGGTCGGTGTTGAGCTCCGCGAGCGCCTCGCGCATGCCGAGTGCCGCGGCGAGCGCCCGCCGCGCGTCGTCCTCCCGCATCACCGGCACCCCGAACACGGCCATCACGGCATCGCCGATGAACTTCTCCGGGGTGCCGCCGTGCGCCTCGATTCGCTCGCTCATCACCGCGAAGTAGCGCAAAGTCACGGCGCGCAGGGTCTCCGGGTCCAGCACCCCGGAGAGCGCCGTGGAGCCCACCAGATCGCAGAAGACCGCGGTGACCAGCTTGCGCTCGTCCTCCGGCGCGGGGGTCGGGGACGGGGCCGCGGGGGAGGGGCACGGGGTGCCGCAGGACGGGCAGAACCGTGCGGCGGCGGGCAGTGCGTGCCGGCAGGCGGGGCAGTTCATCGGCGCTTCCTCTCTGCTCTGCTGGGGGGTGTCCGGCCACGCCCGGCCGGACACCCCTCGGTGCCCCGTCCTTCCGGACCGGACACCCCGTCGGTCCGGTCGCCTCAGAAGAGGGCGCCGCCCGCGATCTCGCCGTGCGCCTGCACTTCCGGCCCCACGGCGTCGAGCCGGCTCTTGATGTCGAGCAGCACGGTCAGCTCCTCCGGCGCGAGGTCGTGGAGCACCTGGCGCTGTTCGTCGGTGAGCAGATCGACGGCGAAGCCGGCGCCGTACAGCACGGCGAGCCGGTCCGGTGGTTCGGTCATGTCGGGCCTTCCCTCGGGACGGGCCGCCCGGCTCCCCGCACCGGCGGCGCCGGTCCGGTGCGCCCGAGCCGGACGAACAACTGGGTGAGCGCGTCCGTGGTGTGCAGGGCGCTGACGGCGACGGCCGTCTCCTGGCCCCGCGACAGCTCCAACCGGTCCAGCAGCGCGAAGAGTTCACCGGTGTGGCCGTCGTCGAGCCGCGCGTGCTCGTGCACGGTGCGGAAGGCCGGGGCGGGCAGCCCGGTCGTACGGGCCAGCCGGGGCGCGAGCCCGGCGGCCGGGGCGTGCCCCTCCAGGACCGCGATGTAGCCGAGCAGTGCCACCGGGTGGTGGTGCTCGATCCAGTAGTACTGGGCCCCCGCCAGGGAGGCGACGAGCGGCGGCGGCACCGGGTCCAGGGCGGCCCGGGGGCTGCTGCCCGCCGCCGTCAGGTCCTCCAGCAGCCAGACGTCGTGCTCGGCCTCCTCCCGGATGTGCCGCTCCAGGTAGGCGACGAGCGGCGCCCCCAGCGGATCGCCGCGCCGGGCCAGCAGCCCGGCCCGGTCGGCGGCCCGCTCCATCAGCGGCACCGACGCCCGGATGACCGTGTGCATCGCGCACAGGTACGCCCGGTAGCGCGGCAGCAGCCCCTCGGGCCGCCATAGCGCCGCCGAAGCGGACCGCAACGCCGGTTCGGCGAAGGCGAGTTTGACCCGCAGCCGCTCGGAGGCGGGCAGCCCGCGCCCGTCGCGGCGGGCCCCCGCGAGGTGCGGGATGGCGGGGTTCACGGCGCCCGTGGGGCTCGCGGGGATCGCGGGGTCCATGTGGTTCGAGGCGTTCGCGACGTTCATGACCGGGCGCCTTCCGCCGCCGTACGCGGCTGCCGCCCGGTGCCCGGACCCGCCGTCACCAGTTCGGCGTACGCGGCGCAGCCGTGGCGTCGTACCAGCGCCACCGGGCCCTGCTCGCGCTGGCGGCGGGCGGCGGTCAGGTCGAGCGG
>NZ_JBHJQP010000091.1:0-31246 GCF_042262625.1 Streptomyces sp. NPDC056347
GTCCCGGCGGGGACGGGGGCTTCGGCACAGGGGGCGCTCAGGACTTCGCGCCGCGCTCCTTCAGCATGTCGGCCATCAGCGCGATCTCGGACTCCTGGCCCCGCACCATGCCCGCCGCCAGGCCGCGGATGGCTTCGGTGTCCGCCGAGTTGGCGGCAGCCTGGGCCATCTCCGCCCCGGCCCGGTGGTGCGTGGTCATGAGCTTCAGGTACATCACCTCGGCGGCCCTGCCCTTCGCCGCGCGCAGCGCGTCGAGTTCGGTGTCGGTCGCCATGCCGGGCATCAGCGAACCGTCGCCCCGCGGTTCGAAGGTGTGCCCCATCCACCGCATCGGCGGGGCGCTGGACGACTTCGCCCTGCCCCACAGTTCCAGCCAGCCGAGCATCATGCCGCGCTGGTTGGCCTGTGTGTTGATGATGTCGTACGCGAGCCGCCGCACCGCCTCGTCGGAGGTGCGGTCCCGGACGATGAACGACATCTCGACCGCCTGCTGGTGGTGGATCGACATGTCGCGGGCGAACCCGACATCGACCGAACTGTCCGCGGGGGAGGCCGCGGCCGAAGGCGCGGGGGTGCCGGAGCCGGCGGGCGACGACGGCCGTACGAGCATGAGCACGACCAGGCCCAGGGCCAGCAGCAGCACCGCGCCACCGGCCAGCATCATCGGTCGCGAGGAACGGGACGGCCCCGGGGCCGCGGCGGGGGAGCCGGTCGTCACTGGGCGATCCCTCCGGTGCAGGCCGCGCCGGGCTCGGGGGTCTGCGGGCCCTGCACGTACTTGGTGAAGAACTGCTCGACCCGCGAGTCGGCGGAGTCCTTCACCGTCACCTGCTTGCCCCAGGCGCTGAGCATCAGCGGTTCGGCCTGGTCCTCGACCGGGCTCATCAGCGAGTAGGGCGTCGACTCGACGCGCTCGCGGAGCTTGTCCAGGTCGGCCTTCTTCGCCTTGCTGCTGTACGTGACCCAGACCGCGCCGTGTTCGAGGGAGTGGACCGCGTTCTCCTTCGGTATCGCCTTGCTGTAGACGTCGGCGTCGCAGTTCATCCAGACCGGGTTGTGATCGCCGCCGACCGGCGGGTTCATCGGGTAGTCGACCTTCTTCTCGACATGGTTCTGGGTGAGCTTGTCCCAGGTCCGCTCGCCCGTCACCGGCGAGGACTTGGCCTGGGCCCCGGCCTTGTCCTTGTCGTCGGCGGCGGACATCAGATACGCGGCGCCCGCGGCGAGCGCGCCGACCACGGCGACGGACGCGGTGATGGTGATGATGCGGTTGCGCCGTTCGCGGGCCCGCTCCTTGCGGCGGGCCTCCTCCAGCTTCGCGCGGCGGGCGGCGGAGTTCTGCTGCTTGGCGTTGGCCATGGGGGTCCTCGGGTTCGACGGAGAAAAGGGAGAAGAGAAACAGGGCATGCGTGATCCGTCCCCGGTGGTCCCGGGGAACGGGGCCTGTTTCTAGATCCGTTGAACCTGCAGGCGGAACCGGTCGACGTCGTGCGCGGCGTCGTTGGACGGGCCGCGGATCGCGGCCGCGCCGGTGAGCGGGGCGGCCGGGGCGACCACGCAGGGCAGGGCCGCCGGCGCGCTCTGGGCGGGCAGGACGACCGGCGTGGCGTGTTCGGAGCTGCCGTGGCAGGAGCTGCCCGCGCCCCGGTCGTCGGGGGCGTCGGCCACCACGACCCGGACCGGCTCCGCGCGCACGGGCGTGAGGGTTTGGTCGGCGGTCGTCCCGTGGGCGGTGCGGCCGTGCGAGGCCGGGACCGCGACCGAACAGCACGAGACCATGGCGAGCAGCACGAACACCCAGCCGAGCACGGCCGAGGCGCAGGTGCCCCGGGCGCGTCGTCGGGTGCGCTCGTCCAGCTCTTCCATCCCGCCATCCTACTGGTGTGTGAAGTTTCAATGAGAGGTGGTCGCGGCGGTCGGGCGGGCTCCGTCCCTACGGTCGCCCGGCCGCCGCTCCGGGGGCCGTTCGTCCGGGTCGTGCCGGGCTGACCCGGACGAAGGACCCGGGGGTTCAGTCCCGCTCGACGTCCACCTCGGTGAGCCGCCCGTACCGCTCCGGGTCGGTGCGGCGGATGCGCAGCGCCACCAGCGCACCGGCCACCAGTACGACCGGCAGCGGCACCAGCAGTGCCGCGTTGACCGCGCCGGTGCGCCCGGTCAGCAGGTCGAAGTGGAGCACCGCGAGCACCGACAGCACCGCCAGCCCCACGGAGGCGATCAGGGGAGCGGCCCCGACCCGCCAGAGCGACATGCCCTGCCGGTCACGCCGGAAGAAGAAGCAGACGGCGAGCGCGGCCAGCGCCTGCATGATCATGATGCCGAGGACGCCGGTGCTGTTGGTCCACAGGAAGATCTCGCCGTACGGATCGGCACCGATCAGCGCCCCGCCCCCGATGATCAACAGCCCGAAGGCGCTCTGGACGACGACGGCGGCCGCCGGCGATCCCTGCCGGGCCGACACCCGGCCCAGCCGGCGGGGCAGCAGACCCTCGCGGCCCAGGGCGTAGAGGTAGCGGGCCGCCGCGTTGTGGAAGGCGAGGGTCGCGGCGAAGGCGCTGACCACGATCAGCACATGCATCGAGTCGGCCAGCCAGGGGCCGACGAACCGCTCCGCGACGCGGAACGTCAGCTGCGGGCCGTCCGAGGACCGGGCCGCCGACACCGACTCCTGGGTGCCGAACCCGCCCATCAGGATCCAGACCCCGACCGCGTAGAAGAGCGCGAGGAACCCGATGGCGACGAAGGTGGCGCGGGGCACCGTGCGGGCCGGGTCGCGGGCCTCCTCCGCGTAGATCGCGGTCGCCTCGAAGCCGGTGAACGCGCCGATGACCAGGACGAACATCCCCGCCATGCCCCCCGAGGAGGTCAGTACCGACGGGTCGAACGAGGTGAGGTCGAACGCCGCCGTCCCGCGGTCCGCCAGCACCCCGATGTCCATGATCACCAGCACCAGGACCTCCAGCACCAGGGCCACCCCCAGCACCTTCGCGCTGAGCGTGACCCGCAGCCAGCCCAGCACCCCGGTGCCCAGCACGCACAGGAGTGACAGCGGCCACCACGGCAGTTCCGCGCCGGTGAGGTCGCTCAGGGTGGTCGAGGCGAAGTAGCCGAACCCGGCCGCGACACCGGGGGCGACCAGGTTGTACGAGAGCGTCGCCAGGTAGGCGGTGGCGACCCCGAGCGTGCGGCCGAGCCCCCGGGCCACGTACGCGTAGAAGGCGCCGGCGTTGCGTACGTAGCGGCTCATCGCGGTGAATCCGGCGGCGAACAGCACCAGCAGCGCGCCGGAGAGCAGATAGCCGAGCGGGGTGCCCGGTCCGCCGATGCCGATGGCGAACGGCGCGACACCGGCCAGCACCGTCAGCGGAGCGGCCGCCGCGACCACGAAGAAGACCAGGTCGAAGGTGCCGATCCGCCCCTTGGCGAGGCGCCCGGCCGCCGCGTCGTCCGGTGTGGCGGCCGGTGGGGGAGCGGAGGCGGCAGGGGCTGCGGGGGTGGGCGGCGGGGCGGCCGCAGAAGCTTGCTTCATGGGTGGTTCCTCAGGTGCAAACGGGCGACCAGATGCCGAAGATGAGACCTGCTTCAGGCGTGGGTCAACAGAAAGGGCCAGTTCAGAGCGGCCCGACGGGGCGCGGCGCTCAAGCTATCTGGTATACCGAATACCAGGCAAGGGGGTGCGGAAGCTTTTCGGAATCTGCGATGATCGCGGCACGGGAGCCGGAAGGGACCGGCTCCGACGGGCAGGATCAGGAAGCGAGTCCATGAGCAGCAGCCGAACCGTCGGCCCCGCCGTGACCGGCACGATCGGTGCGGCCCACCAGTCGCTCGGCGACCAGGTCTACGGGGAACTGCGCGAGCGGATCATCGACGGCCGCTACCCCTCCGGGCACCGCGTCGTCGAACGGGAGCTCGCCGACGAGCTGGGGGTCTCCCGTATCCCCGTGCGGGAGGCCATCCAGCGGCTGGAGACCGAGGGGTTCATCACCGCCCGGGCGCGCAGGGGCGCGTTCGTCGCCCCGCTCGGCCCCGCCGAGGCCGCGGACTTCTTCGACATCCGCGAACGCCTGGAAGCGCTCGCGGCCGCACTGGCCGCCCGCCGCGCCGACCGGGACGGGCTGCGCACCCTGCGACGCCTCCTGGACCGGGCCCGCCGCGTCGCGGACTCCCCGCGCCGCACCCACGAGCTGGGATCGGTCCACGCCGACTTCCACCAGCAGATCGTCCTCCTGTCCGGCAACCCGCTGCTCCAGGGCCTGATGGCACCGCTCGACGGGCGGCTGCGGCGGCTCTTCGGCCTCACCTCCGAGCCGGGCGACGGGCCCGTGATGTGCGGTGAGCACGAACGGCTCTACGAGGCGATCAGGAGCGGCGACGCGGACGCCGCGGAGCGGATCGCCCGCAGCCACGTTGCCGGGACGCGCGAGACCGCGCTGCGGATGCTCGCCGCGGCCGAGTCCGCCGAATCCGCCGAGCCCGCAGCCACCCGCCCCTGACCGGAACGCCCACCACCGAAGGAGACCCCGTACCCATGGCGACGCCCGCCCCCGCATCCCCGCACGTCCTGTTCACCACCGTCCGCCGTGCCGACGGGAGCACCGGCGACCTGCTGGTCTCCGACGGCAGGATCGCCGCCCACGACCCGGCCGGGCTGCCCGAGGGCTGCGTGAGCGTGGACGCCGCCGGAGCCCTCGCCCTGCCCTCGCCGGTCGACGCGCACATCCACCCCGACAAGTCGACCTGGGGCGGGCCCTGGCTCAGCCGGGAGCCCGCGGCGACCCTCCGCGACCTGATCGACGGCGACGTACGGGCCAGGGCCGCCGTCACCGCGCCGGTGGAGGAGCGGGTCGGGGCGCTCATGGACCGGGCCATCGCGCACGGCACCCGCGCCATGCGGGCCCATGTGGACGTCGCCCCCGTCCATGGCCTGACCGGGGTGCACGGGGTGCGGGCGGCGGCCGACGCCCGCCGGGACCTCCTGGACGTCCAGATCGTCGCCTTCCCGCAGCTGGGCCTGTTGAGCGAACCCGGCACCGCCGAGCTGATGGGGCAGGCGCTGACCGAGGGGGCCGACGTGGTCGGCGGCCTCGACCCGGTCGGCATCGACGGGGACCTGGACGGCCAGCTGGACTTCGTCTTCGGCCTCGCCGCCCGCACCGGCGCCCCGATCGACATCCATCTGCACGACGGCGGCCCCGAGGGCATCGGCCAGGTCACCGAGATCGCCCGGCGCACCCTCGCCGCCGGGATGGAGGGCCGGGTCACCATCGGCCACGCCTTCGCCGTGGCCGAGCTGGCCGGCGCGGAACTGGACGCCGTGGCCCGGCTGCTGGCCGGGGCGGGGGTGTCCCTGGTCACCTGCGCCCTCGGCGCGGACCCGGTCCTGGACCCCGCGCGGCTCGCCCCGCTCGGGGTGCGGCTCGGTGTCGGCTCGGACGGGGTGCGCGACGCCTGGACGCCGTTCGGCGACGGCGACATGATCGCGCGGGCCCATCTCCTCGCCTACCGCACGGACGCCCGCACCGACGCCGAGCTCGCCGCCTGCTACGAGGCGGTGGCCCAGGAGGGCGCGGCTCTCCTCGGGCTGGACGCCTCCCGGCTGGAGCCCGGGGACCCGGCGGACTTCGTCCTGGTGGCCGCCGGCTCGGTGGCCGAGGCCGTGGTGGACCGCCCGGTGCCGTCCCTGGTGGTGCGGGGCGGCCGGATCATCGCCCGCGACGGCCGGCTGCTCTGAGCCGGTACGGGGCCCTCACCCCCGGTCGAGCGCGCGGTCGGTGAGGGGGCCCGCGCAACCGGTGTAGCGGGCCGGGTCGGTGAGGTCGCGCAGATCGAGCCCGGCGAGCCCGGGCTCCTCGTCGAGCACGTCGGCGAGGATGTCGGACAGGTCCGTGGTCTCCGCGCGGGCCCGGTCGGCGGCGTTCACCAGAACCTCCTCGGCACGTCTGCGGCCGATCCGTTCGGAGAACACCGCGGCCAGCCGCTCCGCCACGATCTGCCCGCCGGTGAGCTGGAGGTTCTCCCGCATGGCGTAGGGGGCGACGCGTAGCCCGCCGAGGAGTGCGGCGGCATGCCACGCGGCGCCGCCGACCAGCCGCAGCAGTTCGCGCAGCGGCTCCCACTCGGCGTGCCAGGCCCCGGCCGCCCGCTCGTCCTCCGCGGCGAGCGAACCGTACAGCGTCGCCGCCAGGCCCGGGGCGCGGCGGGCGGCCGCCGCGATCAGCGTGGCCCGCACCGGATGTCCGCGGTGCGCCATGGTGGACGGGCCGTCGTCCCGTCCCTCGGCGACCTCGCCGGTCTCGGTGCGGGAGAGGCTGAGCACGTCGGCGGCCGTCTTGCCGAGCGCGCCCGCCGTGAAGGCGAGCGCCCCCGCCAGGTCGGCGACCGGGGTGCGCAGGCTGTGCCACGGCAGCAACGGTTCGGCGAGACCGAGTTCATTGGCGTACGCCTGGAGCAGGGGCAGCCCCGGATCGATCCCGTCCAGGTCCTCGGTCGGCGCGTACGCGGCGAAGGCCGCCAGGGTGCCCGCCGCGCCGCCGAGCTGGGCGGGGAGGGATTCCCGTACGGCCAGCAGCCGGTCGTGCGCGTCGAGGACCAGCGAACGCCACCCCGCGGCCTTGAGCCCGAAGGTGGTCGGCACGGCCTGCTGGGTGAGGGTGCGGCCCGCCATCGGGGTGTCGCGGTGCGCGGCGGCCAGCCGGGCCGCCGCCTCCGCGGCCCGCGCCAGGTCGTCGAGGACCGGGGCCAGGGTCCGGGCGGCGACGAGCATGGCGGCCGTGTCGAGGATGTCCTGGCTGCTCGCTCCCCGGTGCACGTACGGCCGGGCCTCCGGCGCCACCGCGGCCGCGAGGCTCCGGGCCAGCGGGACGACCGGATCGCCGCCCGCACGTGCGGCGAGCGCCAGATCCCGTACGTCGAAACGGGCCGCGTCGGCCGCCGCGGTCACCGCCCGTCCCGCCTCGGCCGGAGCCAGCCCGCAGACGGCCTGGGCGCGGGTGAGCGCCGCCTCGGCGTCGAGCATCGCCTGGAGGAAGGCGCGGTCGCCGGTGGCGGCCTCGGCGGGGGAGCCCGCCCGGCCGGGGGCGAGCAGCCCGACGTCGCTCTCGGCGGCCGGGTCGGTGGGCTGCATGCGGGATTCCTCCGTGGCTGCGTGGACGCACCGGTGCCGGCACCGCCCGGTCGCGCATACCGCACGCTAGGGCCTCGCGCGGCGGGCGGCCATCCGGAAGATATGTTTTACAGGTGTAATACCTGCTAAGGTATGTGAGTGAGTGATACAACTACCCGGTCCCGGCAGCCCTCCGTCCGCAGACTCCCGCTGGTCGCCCCGCTGCGTCTCGCCCGGCCCTCGGACATGTGGTTCAAACCGGCACTGAGCGTGGTCGTCGCCACCGCCGTACCGGACCTGCTGCTGTACGCCGTCGACCGGCTCGACCTCGTGATGTACACGATGGCCGGATCGCTCTGCGCCCTGTACGGCCACAGCCTGCCCTACGCCCGTCGTGCCCGGGCCGTCGCCGGAGTCGTCCTCGGCATGGTCCTCGGCATGGCGGTCGCGCTGGTCGCGGCCTCCCTCACCGGCTCGGCCACCGTGCTGATCGCGGTGGGGGCTCTGCTCGCGGCGGCGCAGAAGACGCTCTGCGACGCCACCCGGATCGGCCCGCCCGGACCGGTGATCTTCACCTTCGTCACCTCCGCCGCGCTCTTCGCCCCCCAGCACCTCGGCCAGGTGCCCGGCCATCTCGCGCTGACCCTCGCCGGAGGCGCGATCGCCTGGCTGGTCACGGCCGGCCCGGCGCTGCTGCGCCGGGAGGGCCCGGAGCGCCGCGCCACCGCCCGCGCCCTCGACGCCGCCGCGGCCCACCTCGCCCACCCCGGCCCCCGCACCCGGCACGCGGCGGCCGCCGCCGTGCACGCGGCCTGGCAGACCCTCCTCGACACCGGCCGTGCCACCCCCGCGCGCCGCGCCCTCGAACGCCTGGTCCTCCACGCCGAGGCGGCCCTCGCCGCAGGCACCGCCCCGACGGCCGACCCCGACACCCCGGAGCAGCTCCGCGCCTGGGCCCGGGAGACCCGCGCCCGCGGCCCGGTCCCTGTCCCCGGCACGCCCGAGGAACGCTCCGGCATCGACGCCGAACGGGCCGCCCGCCGTGCCGCCGGCCGACGTGAGGCACGCCGGGCCCTGCTGCGCGGGCTCGCCCCGGGCTCCCCGCTGCTGCCCGTCGCGGCCCGCGCGCTCCTCGGCTGCGCCCTGGCCGGATACGCCTCCCAGGCCGTCGGGGTCGGCCGCCCCTACTGGGCGATCGTCACCGCGGCGTCCCTGTTCCAGGCGAACGTGACGCTGTCCTGGAACCGGGCCGTCCAGCGCACCCTCGGCAATCTGCTGGGCGTCCTCGTCTTCGCCGCCGTCCTCCCGCTCAGCCGTCTCACCCCGCTCGCCCTCATCGGCCTCTGCCTGTTCTTCGGCTTCATGGCCGAGGCGCTGATCACCCGCAACTACTGGCTCGGCTCCATCGCGGTCACGCCCATGGCCCTGCTGGTCCTGGAGTTCGCCGGCACCCACCCGGCCGGAGAGCTCATCGGGGACCGGGTCCTGGACACCGTCATCGGCGCGGCGGCGGGCCTGCTCGCCACCATGCTGGTCACCAACCGCCGGGCCGCCGGGCGCCTGGAGCGGGCCCTGGAGGCCACCGCCCGGGCGCGCGCCCAGGCCGTGCACGCGCTGGCCGCCCCGCAGACCCGCCCCGAGGCGCTCGACGCGGCCCGCCGCGGACTGACCGGATCGCTCGTCGAACTGCGCGAGGCCGACGACACCGCGGCGGGCGAATGGTGGCAGCGCCCCCTGCCCCAGGAGCAGGTGCGCGCCGCCGAGCAGGCCGGACACCGTACGCTCGCCGCGACAGCAACACGTCGGGCGTCGATCGCCCGCGCGGAGAACGGAGCGGTGTGACCGACGACATCGTCGCCTCGGTGGTACGGCAGTGGCAGGCCGTCAACCCGGAGCTGGACACCGGACCGATGGAACTCATCGGCCGCATCAACCGCTGCGCGGCCCTGCTCCAGCAGGCGGAGGACGCCCCGCTGCGCGCCGCCGGCCTGACCCGCGCCGAGTTCGACCTGCTCGGCGCCGTACGCCGCACCGACCGCGAACTCACCCCCGGCGAACTGGCCAGGGAGACCTTCTCGTCCGGGGCCGCCGTCACCAAACGCCTGCGGGTCCTCCAGGAGCGCGGCCTGCTCGACCGCCGCGGCGACGACCGGGACCGCCGCGTCAACCACGTCCGCCTCACCGAGGAGGGGCGCGAGCTGGTGGACATGCTGCTGCCCCGGCAGCTCGCGTACGAACGCACGGTGCTGTCCGGCCTCGACGAGCAGTCCCGCACCCGGCTCAGTGCCCAGCTCAGCGAGCTGCTCGTACAGCTGGAGGGGCGCATCGGCGGCGCCCGGCGGTGAACGCGGGGCGGGCCGGCCGGTAGGGGCACGGAGGACGCCGCGCGGGCGGCGCGCCGCCACCGTCCGCGGCGCAGGGTCAGGTGGCGCGCGGGCCGCGCGGCGGGCCCCGGACCGAACCCCTGCACGCGGCCGGGACACTCGCCCGGTTCGCTGCCCGGGCGGGCGCGCACGCCGTCGGACTCCGGGCGTGCGCAGGCTCGGTCAGGCCTCGTCCAACAGCGCGGCGGACACGGCGAGTTCCCCGGCGAGGCGGGCGAGGGCCGGGGCGTCGCCGCGGTCGGCGGGCACCGAGGCCATCAGGGCGAGCCGGTCGCGCCAGCTCGCCCCGGCCAGCGGCACCGCCACGGTGTTCAGGCCCGTGACCGCCTCCCCGCGGCCGACCGCGTAGCCCCGGGCCCGGATCGCGGCGAGCTCGGCGAGGAGCGAGGTGCGCGAGCCCACGGCGGCCGGGGCCGCCGCGGGCAGCACCTCGCCCGGATAGAGGGCGCGGATCTGCTCCGGCGTCATCCGGGCCAGCAGCATCTTGCCGCCCGCCGTGGCATGCGCCGGGTGCGTACCGCCCACCTGCGGGGCCACTCGCACCGGATGCGGGGACTCGCGGCCGTCGGTGACCACGATCCGGTCGCCGAGCAGCGCCGTGGCCTGCACCGTCTCGCCGGTGCGCCGCAGCGCGTCCGCGAGGACCGCCGCCACGCGCTCGCGGACCGGTGCGCCGAAGCCGGCCGGGCGGCCGATCCGTACCAGCTCCGGGCCCGCCGAGTAGCCGCGGCCGGACAGGTCCCGGACCGCGAAGCCGCGCCCCTCCAGGGTGCTGAGTACCCGGTGCGCGGTGGACCGGCCCACGGCCAGCAGCGCGGCCGCCTCGGAGACGGTGAGCGCGTCATGGGCGAGGAAGAGCCGCATCAGCCGCAGCCCGGTGTCCAGGGACTCGATGGTGTAACCCCGGTTCGCCCCCGCGGTGTCCGCGCCCGCGTCCCTTTCCCCGCGGCTCGCGGCGCCGTGCGCGGTGTACGGGCCTTCGCCGGAGGCCGTCCCGCTGGTCGGTTCGCGGCCCGTGGCGTCCACCCCGGCATGCGTCATGAAGATGCTCCTTTCGAGTCGGTTCGCTCGCATGTGCCCATGTCCCGCTCTGCGGGACGCCAAGGCGTGCGTGCGTGGGAGTTTTGACGCACAGTCACCGATCCCGGGATGTCACAGAAGTGCGACCGCGGCGCTCGAACTGCCGGATTCCGTCCCGCTCTCCGGTGCGGGCGCCTTGGAATCCCGCCATGCGAGGCCGAAAGTAACGGCCTGTGTGCGAGTGAAAGCTATGCGTGCAAAACCTGGTGAGTGTATTACCGCTGGAGCGCTCGCGCAGAGGGTTGGGTGAATATGCCGAAGCACTGATTCGATCTGACTAAGCTCACGCGGAGTGAAGTCGAGTTGATATGAATTCGAGCGCTTGTTCCCGACTGTCCTGCAAGCGCGCTTACCTCCCGAATCAACCGCCAGAGGTCTTAGATGGTCCGTGTTGAATCACCGCCGAGCCGCCGGGGCATCCCGGTCGCCCGTGCCGTGCTCCTGCCCGTGCTCCTGATGGGCGGTGCCACCGCCGCCGCGGCGGCACTGGTTTCCGGGGCCGTTCGCATACCGGTCGTCCTGAGCGGCGCGGTCGCCACCGTCCTGGTCGTCGCGCTGAGCGTCCAACTCGCCCGCCGGGCCCGCGACCTGCGCGTCCAGCGCACGACGTACGAACGGCGCTTCGCCGATCTGGAACGGCGCATCGCCACCCACGACGACGAGACCGTACGCATCAGCAAGGAGCTGCTGCCCGCCGCCATCCACCGGCTGCGTGTGGGCAATTCGCCCGAAGAGGTGCTCCGCGACGTCGTCGACGCGGACGAGGCGTACCGCGAACTCCCCGACGCGCAGCGCAGCCTCGTCTACACGGTGCTGACGATCATCGACAACGAAGAGGCGATGCGCGACTCCGCGCAGCGCGCCTTCGTCAACGTCGCCCGGCGCGTCCAGGCGATCGTCCACCGCCAGGCGAGCGAGCTGCGCGAGATGGAGGAGCACCACGGGCGCAACCCCGACGTCTTCGACGACCTGCTCCGCATCGACCACGGCACCGCGCTGATCGGGCGTCTGGCCGACTCCATCGCGGTGCTCGGCGGTGCCCGGCCCAGCCGCCAGTGGCCCAAGCCCGTACCGCTGTTCAGCGTGCTGCGCGGCGCCATGTCGCGGATCCTGGAGTACCCCCGCGTCGATCTGCACTCGATCGCCAAGGTCGCCATCGTCGGCACCGCCGTCGAGCCGCTCATCCACGCCTGCGCCGAACTCCTCGACAACGCCACCCGCTACTCGCCCCCGCAGACCCGGGTCCACGTCACCGCCGTCGAGGTGCAGACCGGCATCGCCATCGAGATCGAGGACGGCGGCGTCTCGCTCAGCGAGGAGGCCCGCTCGCGGGCCGAGAACATGCTCGCCAGGGCCCAGGCCGGTTCCAACATGAACGACCTCGGTGAGTCCCCCCGGCTCGGCATGGCCGTGGTCGGCCGCCTCGCCCGGATGTACGACCTCCAGGTCTCGCTGCGGCAATCCGCGTACGGCGGTGTCCGCGCCGTGCTCATCGTGCCCCGCGCCATGATCACCACCGGGCCCGCTCCCGGCATCGCGCACGGCATCGGCGCCACGTCGAGGCCCAACAGCGACATCGACCAGGAGGCGATGAAGCACGTGGTGCCGGCCCGCCGCAAGCCCCGGACTCCCGTGGCCCAGCGGCCCGCCACCGGGCCGGTCGCCCCCGTCACCCGGCCCGCCGCTCCCGCGGCCGCCCTGGAGGACGACGTCCCCGTGGTGACCGAGTGGACGGCGGGCGGGCTGCCGCAGCGCCGCAGCCGCGGGCGGGCGCCGCTGGGCTCGCACAACCTCCCGGCCCAGGCCGTCGACCCCACCGCAGGCCGGCGCAACGGCCATGCCAACGGATACGGCCCCGGCGGCTCCGGTGGCTCCGGGGGCCCTGGCGGCCCCGGCGGGCCGGGCGGCCCCGGCGGCAAGGAACAGCCGCCCGGCCTCTGGCTGGAGGCCTTCACCAATGCGGTCAACGGCGTACCGCAGGACCCCAAGACCGACGAAGACTCTGACGATGCGTGGGACAAGGGAGACCGGAAGTGATCCAGCAGCGGGGAAACATGGACTGGATGCTCAAGGAACTGGCCGAGGACGTACCGGACATCCACCAGATCGTGGTGCTCTCCGCCGACGGCCTGCGCATCGCCCAGCACGGCGGTGACCCCGACGTCGCCGACCGCCTCGCGGCGGCCTGCGCCGGACTGCAGAGCCTGGCCGCCGCCGTCGCCTCCGAGATCCCGTACAGCGACGGGATCATGCGACTGGTCGTCATCGAGGTCACCGGCGGCTTCTTCTACCTGATGGCCGCGGGCACCGGCGCGTACCTCGCGGTCCTGGCCGGTGAGACGGTCGACGCGGGGCTCGTCGGCTCACGGATGCGGGACATGGTCGTCAGGATCGGGGCCCATCTGACGAGTCCGCCCCGCCACGGCGGGCAGACGGGATGAGTCACCCCCGACGAGAACGCCGAAAGGCCGATCCGGCGCTGAGCGATCCGGAACGGCTGTACGTGATCACCGGCGATCCGGACGGCAGTGAGCGGGCCCACCTCGACCTGGTCACGATGATCGTGGCGCAGGCGCTGCCGTCACCGACGGTCCAGCCCGAGCAGGCCGTGATCCTGCGGCTCTGCCAGGCGCCGTTATCCGTCGCCGAGCTCTCGGCCTACCTCGGGCTGCCCTTCAGCGTGGTGACCTCGCTGCTCACCGAACTCCTCAGTGCCGAACTCATCGAATCGCGCGCACCCATCGTCCGCGCCACCCTCCCGGACAGGTCCCTTCTCGAAGCGGTGATGCATGGACTTCAGAAGCTCTGACACGATCACCGGCCCCCGGAACGAGGACGTCCTTCCCACCACGGCGACAGCCGCGGTGAAGGTCGTGATCGTCGGCGGGTTCGGGGTCGGCAAGACGACCATGGTCGGATCCGTCAGCGAGATCCGGCCACTGACCACCGAAGAAACCATGACCCAGGCCGGTGTCGGCGTGGACGACAACTACGGCGTGGAGAACAAGACCGCTACCACCGTGGCCATGGACTTCGGCCGGATCTCCATCAGCGAGGAGCTGATCCTCTATCTGTTCGGCACCCCGGGCCAGGAGCGGTTCTGGTTCCTGTGGAACGGCCTGTTCGAGGGTGCCCTCGGCGCGGTGGTCCTCATCGACACCCGGCGGCTCGAAGTCAGCTTCGACGTCATCGGCAGGCTGGAGGAGCGCGGCGTGCCGTTCGTCGTCGCCGTCAACACCTTCCCCGGCGCCCCGAAGCACCCCGTCGAAGCGTTGCGGAGCGCCCTCGACCTCCCCGAGGAGGTCCCGATGGTCGACTGCGACGCCCGGCTGCGCGGCTCCAGTCGCGATGTGCTGATGACCCTGATGCGCTATCTGCACAGTCTGGCTCTCCCACTGGCCTGACCGAAGTGCCACCCCCCGCGCGCATCCCCGCCCCTCCGGTTCCCGGAAACCTGATCCCTGGAGCGATCGTGACAACCCCTTTCCCATACGAGCCCGGAGCGGCCCAGGGGCCGGTCCCGCCCCCCGAGTGCCCGGCCCACGGCCTGGGCATCGGACCCGGCGGACTGCGCCGGCTCTACGGCCCGGAGGCCGAGCGGGACCCGCACGGGCTCTACGACAAGCTGCGCGCCGAGCACGGCAGCGTGGCCCCTGTGCTGCTGCACGGGGACGTGCCCGCCTGGCTGGTCCTCGGACACAGCGAGAACCTGCACATGACCCGTACCCCCTCGCAGTTCTCCCGCGACTCGCGTCGCTGGCGGGCCCTCCAGGACGGCAGCGTCGCCCCCGACCACCCGCTGGCCCCGATCTTCACCTGGCAGCCGGTGTGCGTGTTCGCCGACGGCGCCGCGCACGAACGCCTGCGCGGCGCGGTCACCGACAGCATGGGCCGGATCGACACCCGCGGCGTCCGCCGCCACGTCAACCGCTACAGCAACCGGCTCGTCAACGACTTCTGCCAGCAGGGCCGCGTCGACCTGGTCTCCCAGTTCGCCGAACGGCTGCCGATGATGGTGATGTGCGCGATCATCGGCATGCCCGAGGAGTACAACGACCGGATGGTCCAGGCCGCCCGCGACATGACCCGCGGCACGGCCACCGCCGTCGCCAGCAACGCCTACGTGCTCGACGCGCTGACCCGGCTCGTCCAGCGCCGCCGCCGCGAGCCCTCGGACGACTTCGCCACCTGGCTCGTCGAGCACCACGCCGGGATGAACGACCAGGAGGTCAGTGAGCACCTCCGGCTCATCCTGATCGCCGCGTACGAGGCCACCGCCAACCTGATCGCCAATGTGCTGCGGATAGTGCTCACCGACCCGCGCTTCCGGGCCCGGCTCAGCGGCGGGCACATGACGGTGCCCGAGGCGGTCGAGCAGACCCTGTGGGACGAGCCGCCGTTCACCTCGGTCTTCGGCCGCTGGGCGGTCGGCGACACCGAACTCGGCGGCCAGCAGATCAAGGCCGGTGACGCCCTGATCGTCGGCATCGCACCGGCCAACATGGACCCCGAGGTCCGGCCCGACCTGAGCGCCGACATGGCGGGCAACCGCGCCCACCTCGCGTTCAGCGGCGGCCCCCACGAATGCCCCGGGCAGGACATCGGACGGGCCATCGCGGACGTCGGCGTCGACGCCCTGCTGATGCGCCTGCCCGACCTCGAACTGGCCGTCGAGGAGAGCGAGCTGAGCTGGGTCGGCAACCTCATGGGGCGGCACCTGGTGGAGCTCCCGGCGGACTTCGCCGCCCGCCCGCCGCAGGACGACAAGGAACCGCCGTCCATGGGCCGGCCCAACCCGCAGCGCACGGACTGGGAGGTGCAGTCCGCCGTGCGGAACACCACCCCGGCCCCCGGCCGCGCCCCCGTCCCGCCCGTCGCCCCCGCGGCCGCAGGGGCGACGGAGACGGCCACGGCGACGACCACCACCGTCGAACCGGGCGGGAACACGGCCTTCGGTCCCTCCACGGTCGGACACATCCCGCAGCAGCGCGGCGCGTCCGGCCCGGCGAAGCTGTGGCGGGCCGTCTCGCGCTGGTGGGGCGGCAGCTGACCCGCGAGCACCCGCCCGCCATGCGGTACGACGAACGCCGCCCGGCCCGGCACCCGCGGACCCACCGGTCCACGGGCGCCGGGTCGGCGGCGGTTCGAAGACCGAGTCAGCGCCGCCCGTCGCCGTTCCCCGTACCATGCGGAAGCGTGAAGCTGACAATTCTGGGCGGCGGCGGATTCCGGGTTCCACTCGTCTACGGGGCGCTGCTCGCCGACCGGGCCGAAGGCCGCGTATCGGCGGTCACCCTCCACGACACCGACCGGGACCGGCTCACCGCCGTGGCCCGGGTCCTGGCCGAACAGGCGGCCGGGGTGCCGGACGCGCCCGCCGTCACCGCCACCACCGAACTCGACGAAGCGCTGCGCGGCGCCGACTTCGTCTTCTCCGCGATCCGGGTCGGCGGCCTCGAAGGCCGGGCCGCCGACGAGCGGGTCGCACTCGACGAGGGGGTGCTCGGCCAGGAGACGGTCGGCGCGGGCGGCATCGCGTACGGGCTGCGCACGGTGCCCGTCGCCGTCGACCTGGCGCGGCGCATCGCCCGGATCGCCCCCGACGCCTGGGTCATCAACTTCACCAACCCGGCGGGCCTGGTCACCGAGGCCATGTCCCGCCATCTGGGCGACCGGGTCATCGGCATCTGCGACTCGCCGGTGGGCCTCGGCCGCCGTATCGCCCGGGTGCTGGGCGCCGACCCCGACCGGGCCCGGATCGACTACGTGGGGCTCAACCACCTGGGCTGGGTGCGGGGCCTGTACGTCGACGGCCGGGACGAGCTGCCCAGGCTGCTCGCCGATCCGGAACTCCTCGAATCCTTCGAGGAGGGGCGGCTCTTCGGCGCCGACTGGCTGCGCTCGCTGGGCGCCGTCCCCAACGAATACCTGCACTACTACTACTTCAACCGGGAGGCGGTGCGCGCCTACCAGGACGCCGAGCAGACCCGCGGCGCCTTCCTCCGCGAACAGCAGGAAGGCTTCTACGCCCGGGTGAAGGACCCCGAAACCCCCGCCCTCGCCGCCTGGGACCGCACCCGCGCCGAACGCGAGGCCACCTACATGTCGGAGAACCGGGAGGTCGCCGGGGCCGGCGAGCGGGAGGAGAGCGACCTGGAGTCCGGCGGCTACGAACAGGTGGCGCTCGCCCTCATGCGGGCGGTCGCCCGCAATGAACGGACCTCGCTCATCCTCAACGTCCGCAACCGCACCACGCTCCGGGTGCTCGACGAGGACGCCGTGATCGAGGTGCCCTGCCTGGTCGACGCCAACGGCGCCCGCCCCGTCGCCGTCGATCCGCTGCCGTACCACGCCGTCGGACTCGTCACCGCGGTGAAGGCGGTCGAACGCGCGGTGCTGGAAGCGGCGGAGAGCGGCTCGCGCGCCGCCGCCGTGAAGGCCTTCGCGCTGCATCCGCTGGTCGACTCGGTCACCGTGGCCGGGCGGCTCCTCGACGGCTACACCAAGGTCCACCCCGGCCTCGGATATCTCGGCCGGCCCTGAGGCCTTCGCCACGCGGCCCGGGGAAGCCGCCTCCCGAGGAGCGCGTCCCGCTGCCGCCGCCGGAGGCGGCCCCGGGCCCGGAGCCTCCCGCCGGAAAGGTTTCCGCGGGTGGCGACAGGACCAACCTGGCGTCGGACCCGAACGTCACCCCGGCCCGGCCCGGCCCGGGCCGGCCCGGGCCGAGCAGACGCCGACGCCGGACGCCGGACGCCGCCCGAGCGATGCCCGTCGCGCGGACCACGTGCTACCGGATCGGTCGCGGCTTCGGCCGGGGGATCCGCGACCACCGCCGGCCGGCGGTCACGGTGCGACGCCCTCGGTGAGTCCGGCCAGGTCGGTGAGGAGCTCGGACACGGCCACCGGGTCCAGCCCGGCGAAGCGGTGCGCGTGCTCGCGGACCCGCCAGTGGTCGCCGGGCCGGTCGTCGAGCCGGACCGCGTCCAGCGTCTGCTCGGGGAACATGTCCACCACTCCGGCCGCGATGCCGGGGTTCAGCGCGATCACCAGATGGCAGTCGTCGGAGAGCTGCTTGGAAATCCAGCACTCCACCCCGGCGTCCTGCGGCACCCCGCGCCGCCAGCCGCGCCGCTCCAGCCCGAGCACCCTCCCGACCGGCACCTTCAGCCCCTCGAACCGGGCGAGGCGGAACGCGTCGGACTCCGCCCCGGACAGGGTGAACACCGTGCGCCCGAGCTGCGGGAAGGGCTGAAGGATCCCGTGGCCGGCGAACACCTCGGACCAGGCGGTCAGCTCCTCGCCGAGGTGCAGCGGATGCGGGAGGCGCACCGTCGCGTCGTCCGGCAGCACGAAGACACCGCCCTCGGCATCCGCGAACGTGCGGTCCTGCCCCACCCGGAACGTGGTGGGCGCGGCGCCCTCCGGCGTGCCGAGCCACACCAGCCTGCGCACCAGGTGCCACAGCAGCGGGTGACCGACGAACAGCTCCCGGAACTCCTGAGCCGTCCAGGAACGCCCGCCCACCATCGCGGCCTCCAGCCGCCGCACCTGGTCCGAGGCGACCGTACGGACGTCCTTCTTGAGCGCCATGAACCGTTTGCGCTCGGCGGGGGCGAGCTCGGCGTCGTCCCGGGTGCCCGGCTTCGGGAGGTCCTTGCGGCGCTTGCCGTCACCGTCCAGCACGTACGGCCGCAGCTGCTCGTCGAAACCGACCCTGAACGAGCGGGTGCCGTAGTCGACCACGGTCGAGCCGCTGCCGTCCAGGCCGAAATCCGGGACCAGGCGGTCGGAGAGCTGTTCCCCGGTCAGCCCCAGCCCCGCGGCGACCTCCGCGATCTTCTCCTGGGCCCGCACCTTGAGGGCCTTGAACTTTACCCGCTGCGAGATGCCGTGCAGATGCAGCAGCGCCACGTCGCTGCCGATGGACGCCAGCACGTCGAGGCCCTCGACGGCCCGGTGGTGCGCCCCGTCGCCGGGCCAGGCCCGGACGATCGGAGTGAGCCGGCGGACCGTCTCGTCGTCACCCAGCAGGCCCAGCGCGTGCAGCGCCCACGATTCCTTGGCGGGCATGTTCGCCAGCCGCCACTGCTCGAACAGGGCCCAGGCGAACTCGGCGAGCGAGGCGGCGGTGGCCGTCCCGGTCAGCGCGGTGACGCCCGGGTACACCTCGCCGGGCTTCGAGAGCGCCAGCGCCATCAGGGCGTGCGGCACCGCGGCCGTCGGCAGCGCTCCGCCGGACCGGACCACGATCTGCGGCAGCACCGCCGGGTTCGCCCAGCCGGGCAGCACCGGCATCCTGGCCGGCAGCGCCCGCTCCAGCGGGTCCACGCAGAGCAGCTCCTCCACCGCGGTCGCCGCCTGCGCGCCGTACGTCCGGGCGGCCCCGCGCACCACGTCGTCGCCGTGCACCGAGGCGATCAGGGCCAGCGCCTGTTCGGCGGCCCGCCGCGCGGCGCCGGCCTTGCCCACGGCATCCGGCACCAGCAGCGGGGCGGCCGCGACACCGTGCCGGGCGAACCAGGAACGGGCGGTCGTCGCCGTGGACTTGAGCCGGACCGCCCAGTCCGCCATGTGCCGGGCCACGTGCACATCGACGAAGGGCAGGAGCAGCGGTGCGAGGCTGCCGGGCTGCCGGGGCACGGCGCGCACCAGCAGGGGCAGCGCGGCCGGGCCGAACCGGGCGGCGATCGGTCTGAGGGTGTCCTCGCCCTCCCACAGATCGGTGGGGTCCCAGACCGCGAGCAGCGGGGCGACCGTCTCCTCGGGGCCGTGGACGAACGCCCAGGCGGGCCGCAGCCCTTCCTCGGACGGGCCGTTGCGCACGGCGTCGAGTGTCTCCGCCAGGTCGCCGCGCCTGCCGGTGTACCAGGTGGAGGCGGCCGCCCAGGATTCCTGCTCCCCGGGCAGCCATGCCACGGTGGGTTCGGACACCGTGGTCAGGCCGGCCACGACCGTGGGCTTCCCGGCGGTGCGGGGCCGGGACCACGGCGGCGCCGTCAGCAGGGTCGGCAGGGCGTCCAGCGGTGCGTCGGGGATCAGGTCCACCGGGTTCAGCAGCGGCTCGACGACCTCCACGATCTCGGGTGCGAGGCCGCCGAGCGCCGCCGACACCACCTCGCGTTCGGCACCGACATGGATCTTCAGCAGCTGCAGGGAACGGGAGGCCGAGGCCGCCCGCCCGCCCGCCTCGGTGGCCAGCAGGCGTACCGCGCGCACCGGATAGCGGCGCATGGCTTCGAGGAGCGCGGGGCGCACGTGCTTGGAGTCCGCGTGGGCCAGCAGCCCGCGGAAGGCGTTGTCGGTGGGCAGTTCCGCCAGGGCCTCGGCGGCGAGCTTCATGCTGTCCGCGTAGTAGTGATTGCCGTCGAGCGCCTCGGTCAGCGGCCCGGCGACGGCCGTGCCGATCCCCTCGGCGACCGTGGCGACCGTCTCGAGACCGAGAGTGAGGTCGGGCCGGTAGGGGAGCAGCGCCAGCTGGTCCGCCGAGTGGAGCGAGCTGAACACCATCGAGCGCAGGGTGCGGTCCTGCTCCGCGTGGACCCCGGGGTCCGTACAGAGTTCGTCCACCCACGCGGTCTCGCTCGGCGCCAGGTAGGAGACGACGATCTTGCGCACGGTGTCGGTGCGGCACGGGGCGAGTGCCTCGACCGCGGCCCGGTAGACGTCCTCGTCCGCCACGGCGAGCAGTGCACGGACCTGGTCGATGGGGGTGCGGTGGTGCCAGGCCCAGTAGGCCGGGCGCGGCCCGGGGAGGGCCCGCAGCCGGGGTTCGGTGCGACTGCGTCCGCTCTGGCGCCAGTCGGCGTCGACCGAGAACACCTCGGTCGCCGCCCGTGCGGCGAACGGCAGACCGTACCGGTCGGTCCAGTACCCCGCCCAGCCCGAGCCGTTGAGGATCGCGGTCAGCGCGGCCGCGCCGAGCGGTGAGGGGCTGCCGTCGAGGTGGGCCCGCAGCGCTTCGGCCAACGGGGCGTCCGAGCGGGGCGAGTCGATGAACCCCTGGATCCAGGCGGCCTCGTCCGTGATCCTCGCCCCGAGCAGGTCGAGCGCCTCCGGCCGATGCTCGGCCGGTGCTCGGCGGACCCCGCCGCGCCTCGGGTGGAGCGCCCGCTGCCAGGCGGTGGGCAGGACGAAGGTGTCCTCGTCGAGGAGAGCGGCGGGGCGGTCGGCGGCAGCGGGAGTCGGGGCGGTGGCCGGGGACCCGACCTCGCGGTACCCCTTCTTCTCCTTCTCGGCGATCGTCCTGGCGATCTGCGCCGCGGCGGCCTCGGGGGAGGCGTACTCCTTGGACCGGGTACGTCCGTCGCTGCCGCACCGCCCGTACCGGACCGTCACCACGGCGCCCTCGGCGCCGGTCTCCCAGAACTTCGAGGCACTGCCCTCGACACACTCCCAGCGGCGCACGACCCCGCCCCCTTCCACCCGCGGCCCGCTCCGCCGCGGGCTTTTCGATCAGTCGTGCCACAGTAGAACGACCCACTGACAACGCAGCGTGACCGGGGCGTCGGGCGGTCGAAGTGGCCGGTCGACCCGTGACGCGCCGGCCGGGTCAGGGGGCGGAAATGGCGCGCGAGCCACCGGACGGCGACTGCGAGGGCGCCCCCGACGGGGCCCAAGACGGAGTCACACCCATCACCTGACACACCATCAGGAACAAGGGGATCGGCGGCGTGTACGGCGTACGGCCGTCCGGACGGTGGACCAGCCGGGGCCGGGCAGCGGGGACGAAGGCCCCCTTCGCGTAGGCCGTCTGCGGGGGCCAGCCGAGGTCGAGGTCGGATCCGGCGGGCACGATCCACCACCAGTGCTCGTCCTCCGCGAAGACGCAGCCCGCACGCGGCAGATGGGCCAGCAGCCGGAAGCCGTACCGGGCGGGCACCCCCACCGCGTCGCAGCCCAGCTCGGCCGAGAGCGAGGGCGGCACCGGCAGCCTGACGGTCCTGGGCGGCCTCGGTTCGGGCACCCGCCGCCCGGCGAGCAGATGGAGATGGGACATCGCGTTCTTCAGCACGGAAGCCCCGAGCCGTGCGCCAGCTCCGCCCAGACGATGCGGCCCGAGCCGTTCCCCGCGTCGCGCGAACCCCAGGCGGTGCACAGCGTGTCGACGAGCAGCAGACCGCGCCCGTGCTCGTCGTCGGAGGCGTGGCGCAGCCGCGGCCCGCCCGGCTGGTGCCCCTGGTCCTGCACGGCTATCCGCAGCCGTCTGTCCAGGCGGCGCAGCTCGCACACGACCCGGGTGCTCAGGGTGTGCACCACCGCGTTGGTGACCAGCTCCGAAACGACCAGGATCGCCGAGTCGTGGGCATCGGCGCCGACCCGCCACTGATCGAGCCGGGCCCGGGTCAGTCTGCGCGCACCGGCCACCGACTCGGGGTGCGCGGGCAGGGCGAAGCAGTACCGGAGCGCCTCCGTCCCGGGACAGAGATCCATGAGCCGGGGGATGAGCGCACTGCCAGGTGCCACAACCGATTCCTCACAGTGGGGGCTGTATCACGCTCCGCTTCCTCACATGAATGAGGGCGGGCGTGACTTCGTGAACGGGTTCACTCACCAACTCTCCCCCTGTCGTGAACACTTGGCAAGGGGCACTCTGAAATTTTCAGAGTGGCTGTGTTCTGGTCGGTCCGCGCATGGCACACTGCTCGCTAACAGCGCATGGGGAGGTCTGAAGTGAGCGAACCGCGGTCCGCCCCGACCGTGGGCCAGGTCGTTCTCGGCAAGCGCCTGCAGGATCTGCGGCAGCGCGTCGGCCTGAGCCGCGACCAGGCCGCCAAGGTGCTCAGGGTCGCGCCCGCGACCATCCGCAGGATGGAGACCGCCGAGGTCGCGCTCAAGATCCCCTACGTGCAGGTGCTGCTGAAGGCGTACGGGGTGTCGGAGGACGAGTCCGACGCCTTCGTCGAGCTCGCCGAGGAGGCCAACAAGCCGGGCTGGTGGCAGCGGTTCCACGACGTGCTGCCCGACTGGTTCAGCATGTACGTCAGCCTGGAGGGGGCCGCGAGCCTCCTGCGCATGTACGAGCCGCACTTCGTCCCCGGGCTCCTCCAGACCGAGGACTACGCACGCTCGGTGATGCGCACCGGCGCCGTGGGCCAGACCAGGCCCGAGGACATCGAGCGCCACGTGGCGCTGCGGATGGAACGCCAGTCGCTGCTCACCCGCCCGGACGCGCCGAAGCTGTGGGTGGTCATGGACGAGACGGTGCTGCGCCGGCCCGTCGGCAGCGTCGACGCGATGCGCGCGCAGATCGACCGGCTGCTCGAAGCGACCGAGATGCCGCATGTGACGCTGCAGATCGCGGAGTTCTCGACGGGGCACCACCCGGGCACCTACGGGCCGTTCGTCCTCTTCCGCTTCGCCGTCCCCGAACTGCCCGACATGGTTTACAGCGAGTACCTGACTGGCGCCGTCTACTTCGACGCGCGCCCCGAGGTGGCCTCCTACCTCGAAGTCATGGACCGCATGGCGGCCCAGGCCGCGACTGCACAACGCACGAAGGGAATCCTCCGGGATTTCCGCAAGGAGCTGTGATGGATCCCATATACAACGGCATGCCTGCCGCCGAACTCGGCACCGAGGGCTGGCACAAGCCGTGGAGCGGAGGAAACGGGGGCAACTGCGTCGAGGCGATGAAGCTGTCCGACGGCAGGATCGCCGTACGCCAGTCCGCGGACCCCGACGGGCCCGCCCTGATCTACACCCCCCGGGAGATCGCGGCCTTCATCCAGGGTGCCAAGTCCGGTCAGGCGGACTTCCTGCTGACCTGAGCCGAGGACGGGCCGCGGACCAGCCGTGAATCTCCTGTCCGGGCCGGCCTTCTTGCCCGAAACCGCAGCGGCGCGGCCGCATCGGTCGCAGACTCTTGTTGTTCGCCGACCTATGCACCCATGGAGCGCGCTATGACCGGGCACGACCCCCGAGGCATCGAGATCGACACCACCAAGCCCCACCCGGCCCGGATGTACGACTGGTTCCTCGGCGGCAAGGACAACTACCCGGTCGACGAGGAGATGGCCCGCCAGCTGCTCGCCCTCGACGCGCGGGGACGGGACATGGCCCGGGTGAACCGGGCCTTCATGCACCGGGCCACCCGGTGGCTCGCCGAGCAGGGCATCCGCCAGTTCCTCGACATCGGCACGGGCATACCGACCGAGCCGAACCTCCACCAGATCGCCCAGGGCCATGCCCCGGACGCGCGCATCGTCTACTGCGACAACGACCCCATCGTCCTCGCCCACGCGGCGGCCCTGCTGCGCTCCACCCCGCAGGGCGCCACCGAGTACATCCAGGCCGACGCCCGCAGGCCGGAGACCATCCTCGAAGCGGCGGGGAAGGTCCTCGACTTCGACCGGCCGATCGCCCTGTCGCTGCTGGCCCTGCTCCACTTCGTGGACGACGAGGACGGCGCCGCCGAGCTCGTCGACAGCCTGGTCGAGCGGCTGCCCTCCGGGAGCTACCTGGTGCTCTCGCACACCACCGGGGACTTCGATCCCGAGCGTGCGGCGGAGGCGTCCGCGATGTACCGGTCCCGGGGGATGACGCTGCGGCTGCGCTCGCGCGCCGAGATCCACGAGTTCTTCCACGGCCTCGACCTCGTCGATCCCGGGCTCTCCCTCTCGGCGGACTGGCACCCCGAGCTCGGCGAGGCCGTCGACGTCCCCGGCGACGAGCCGATCCCCGGCTACGCGGGCGTGGCCCGCAAGCCCTGACCGCGGTCGCACCCCGGGGCTCCGGACGGGTCGGTGCGCGGGCCACAATGGACGCATGTCACGACGCACCACACGACCCGGCCGGAGCGCCGCCGCCGCGGCGCGGCCCTCCGCGCTCACCGCGCAGTCCCCGTGCCCGTGCGGCCTGCCCGCCACGTACGCGCAGTGCTGCGGACGCATGCACTCCGGGGCGCTCGCCGCGCCGACCTGCGAGTCGCTGATGCGCTCCCGGTACGCGGCCTTCGTGGCCCGTGACGAGGCGTACCTGCTGCGCAGCTGGCACCCCGACAGCCGGCCGCCCGGCATCGACTTCGACCCCGGGACGCGCTGGGTGCGCCTGGAGGTGCTGGAGACGACCGACGGCAGTCCGTTCCACACCACCGGCACCGTCACCTTCCGGGCGCACTTCACCGACCGGGGGCAACCGGGCACCCTGCACGAGAAGAGCCGCTTCGTCCGCCACGGTGGAGCCTGGGTGTACGTGGACGGGGAGTTCGTCGACTGATTCGCGCCGACCTGGGGCGGGACCACGGATGCCCCCGCCCTGTCAGCCCCCCGTCCCCACCAGGGACTTCTCCGGCGACGACGACGGTGAGGGTGACAGCGACTGCTCCAGGTCCTCCGCCAGCAGCCGCTTGGCGATCATGTCCACCGCCGCCCGCAGCTGCCGGTCGTCCGGGCGCGCCCCGTGCTCGTCCAGGCGTTCACCCAGCCACCGCGCCCACGCCTCGGTGATCACCGCCGCCTCCCGGCGCCCGGCGGCGGTGTGCGCGAACAGATGGCCGTCCCCGGAGAGGTAGCCCTCCTCGATCATCCGGTCGAAGACCGGCACCAGGACCTCGTGCGGCAGCCGGTGCCGGGCCGCGATCAGCCGCAGCCCCGCGTGGCCCACCATCCGGGTGTACAGCTCGACCTGCATCACCGCCCAGGCGCCCGCCATGTCCAGCCGGGTGTCCGACTCCGCGACGATCCGCCGGGCGGTGTCCGGCCCGGCCCCGTGCAGGATCTTGGCCACGGCGAATTCGAGGACCCGGGCCGAGTCGCCGGTGGTGGGCTGCGCGAAGCCCTCGCCCATGTCCGTGGAGCCCGCCCGCGCGGTGTCGCGCAGTCTCACCTCCTTCAGGAAGAGCGCCACGACCAGTCCCAGCACCGCGACCGGCACCGTCCACAGGAACACGGTGTGCAGGCTGTCCGCGTACGCCTGGGCCAGCGGTGCGGACTGGGCGGGAGGAAGGGCGTGCAGCCCGGTCGGGCTCTGCGCGGCCTTCGTCAGCGTCGCCGGGTCGCCGCCCGCCTGCGCGGCCGCGGTGATGCCCTCGGCGAGGTTGGGCCTGAGCGCGTTGGCGTAGATCGTCCCGAAGACCGCGGTGCCGAAGGAACTGCCGAGGGTACGGAAGAACGTCACGCCCGACGTCGCCGTACCCAGGTCCGTGTAGTCGACCGTGTTCTGCACGGCGATGGTCAGGACCTGCATGGCCAGCCCGATGCCGACGCCGAGCACCAGCATGTACAGCGACTCCAGCCACACCCCGGTGTCCGGCCCCATCCGGGACAGCAGGTACAGCCCCACCGTCATGACGGCCGAGCCCACGATGGGGAACACCCGGTACCGGCCGGTCCTCGACACCACGTTGCCGCTGAAGACCGACGCGACGAGCAGCCCGATCACCATCGGCAGTGTCCGCACCCCGGACAGGGTCGCCGAGTCGCCGTCCACGTACTGGAGATACGTGGGCAGGAAGATCATCGCGCCGAGCATGGCGAAGCCCACGATGAAGCTCAGCACCGAGCAGACGGTGAAGACCGGGTTCCGGAAGAGCCGCATCGGCAGCATCGGTTCCGCCGCCCGGAACTCCACCAGGCAGAACAGCGCCAGGGCGACCAGGCCGCCCGCGAAGAGACCGAGAATGACCGGCGAGCCCCAGGCGTACTCGTTGCCGCCCCAGCTCGTCGCCAGGATCAGCGCGCTCGCGCCGACCGTGACCATCGCGATGCCCAGGTAGTCGATGACGGGCCGGCCCGCCGATCTGACCGACGGGATCGTCCGGGCCGCGGCGACGACCACCGCGATCGCGATCGGCACATTGACGTAGAAGGCCCACCGCCAGCTCAGGTGGTCGGTGAAGAGTCCGCCGAGCAGCGGCCCGACCACCGTCGACACTCCGAAGACCGCGCCGATCGCACCCTGGTACTTCCCGCGCTCGCGCAGCGGGATCACATCGGCGATCAGCGCCATCGAGGTGACCATCAGACCACCGGCCCCGATGCCCTGGAGCCCGCGCCAGACGATCAGCAGGGTCATGTTGGTGGCGAGGCCGCAGAGGAACGAGCCGGTGATGAAGATGATCGCCGACAGCTGGAAGATGATCTTCCGTCCGAAGAGGTCGCCGAACTTGCCGACCAGGACCGTCGCCACCGTCTCCGCGAGCAGATACGCGGTGACCACCCAGGACATGTGGGCGGCACCGCCGAGGTCCGAGACGATCGTCGGCAGCGCGGTGCCGACGATCGTCTGGTCCAGGGCGGCCAGCAGGATACCCAGCACGATCGTCGCGAAGACGATGTTCCGGCGGCGCGGATCGAGTACGGGCGGCGGCGCGGCGGCACCCTGCGCGGCGGGGGCGGTCTCGCTGGCGGTGGTCACGCTTGCACCCTCACACCGCCCGGTGCCGCGCGCATGTGGGGGACGGCCGGACGGGGCCTCAGGCCAGCAGATCCCGCAGTGACGCCGTCATCCGGGCGGCGAAGGCCTCCCGTACGGACGCGTCCACCCGGTCCAGCGAGAGATACGGGTTGAGGTCCTCCAGCTCGACGAGGAGCAGCTCACCCCCCGCGGTGCGGCAGGCGTCGACCCGCTGGATGCCGTGGTCCAGGCTGTTCCACTCCACGAAGCCGCGGGCGAACGCCAGGTCCGCCGCGTCCGCCGCATACGGCTCCAGCACCCATCGCCGCTCCGGGTCCGGGGCGTACAGCGCGTACTGGAAGTCGTGGTCGACGAAGTAGAAGGACACCTCGTAGCGGAAGTCGATCCGGGGCTGCACGAGCAGGGTGCCGTCCTCGCCCTCCGGCAGCACGGCCTCCGGCACGAACCGGAGCCCCTCCGAGTCCGCGCCCAGCTTCGGCTTGATCACGTACCCGGGTGCCTCGGGCAGCGAGCCCAGATCGGTGGCCCGGTCCACCGTCGGGATCACCGGGTATCCGGCCCGGCTCAGATCGACCAGATACTGCTTGCCCGCCATGTCACCGCGGCCGTGCAGGGGGTTGTAGACCCGGGTGCCCAGCTCACGGGCCCGGGCGCGGAACGCCTCGTAGGCATCCTGGTGGTGCAGCACCGGGCCGCTGTTGCGTATGACGACCGCGTCGAAGCCGTCCAGCAGCGTGGCGGCATCCCGGGGGTGACAGAGCGCGATGTCGAAATCCTCCCGCAGCCGCGCGGTCAGCTGGATGTCCTCGTCGCAGTAGCGCCGACCGCGTGCCGGGTAGGCGAGATCGGTGACGTACAGGACGGACGGTCGGGGTCGGGCGGGCATGGCGGTTCCTCCAGGGGAAAGCGGGCGGGCGGTGGGGCGATGCCCGGCATTCTCCCCTCGGGGTGTTCACCAGGAGCTGTCGGGGCGCACCGGGAGCCGGGGGTGGTGGGCGGCGAGGACCTTGTTGGCACGGGCCAGCTCGGAGAGTGCCTGCTCGCGGTCGGCACGGTCCTCGTCGCACAGGAAAGGGCCGCGGAAACGGCGTACCTCGCGCGCGGCGCACGCCGCCTCGAACTCCGCCTGGAGGATGTGCGGCGGGATGCAGGACCCGATCAGCGCGACGACCCGGTCCGGGATCGGCACGGGGACGAGCAGATGTGAGGCGGTCATGGGGGGTTCCCTCTCGGAATGGTCGACCAGGAGGCGATGTGGGGTGCGTCCGCCGGGTACGGCGGACAACTCCTCCATGTGTACGGGACGCAGTTCCGGGTTTCGCGTTGAGAACGTCTCCGTGTGGCAACCGTTTGAGAGTGACCGCCGATTTCGCATTACTCGTAGGTAAGTTGACGTGAGGTGAGGACTGTGATCACGCCGGACGCGGAGTCAGGGCGTCGATTCCTCGCCGCGGGAGCGCAGCTGGAGCGCCCGCAGGACGGCTTCGGTGGCGAACCGGCTCGCGGGATCGGTCAGCTGCCGGCCGAAGATGGACTCCAGATTGCGCATCCGGTACCGGACGGTCTGCGGATGGACGTCCAGCAGCTCGCCCATGTGGGCGGCGGTGCCCCGGGTGTCGAGCCAGATCCGCAGGGTCTCGACCAGCCGTTCCCGGCGGGTGGCGCTGATGGTGGCGATCGGCGCGAGTTCGCGCTGGGCCAGCTGGTCGACCAGGACGGGGTCGGAGAGCAGCCACAGGGTGGTGAGGTGGTCCTCGCAGAGGACGACGGGGGCGTCGTCGATGACCTGGGTGTCGACCAGTTCGAGCACCCGGCGGGCCCAGCGGACCGAGTCCGAGGCCAGGGCGGTCGGTACGGTGAGGCCGATCGCGGCGTGGGTGCCGAGGAGCGCTTCGTCCAGCATGCGTCTGCGGGCCTCGTCGAAGGGGCCGGGGATCAGTAAGTGCGGCTGCGGATCGCTGAGATCGGCCAGTACGTCGCGGTCCGCCACGGACCGGTCCAGGGTGGCCGGCGGGCGTACGGCGACCAGGGTGACCTGTTCGGGGAGCGTCCAGCCGGTCTGCTCGCAGAGTTCGGCGATGGCGGTGCGCGGCGCGGGGCGTCCGGCGAGGATCAGGTGCAGCAGCCGGCGGCGCATGGCCTCGCTCTGCTCGCCGGTCTGCGACTGCACCTCCAGGAAGCCCTCCCGGGAGAGGGACTCCAGCTCGTCTATGTAGGCGAAGAGCGCGTCGGCGAAGCTGAGCATGAGCGCGGGGGAGAAGTTGTAGCTCCTGCCGACCTTCTTGGCCCGCCGCAGCGCGATCCGGGCCCCGAGCCGGTAGGCGCCCTGGAGCGTTTCCATGGTGCGCCCCTCGTACGCCTCGAAGCGGCCGAACCGGCGGCACATGTCGTCGCGCAGCGAGGTGGAGGCGGTCGGCTCGGCGACCAGGTCCACGAAGGAGGAGAGGCTCTGCTCCACACCGACCCGGATGGCCTGTCCGTTGGGACCGTTGAGCAGCCGGGCGTACTCCGGATAGGCGCGGGTGACCTCTACGCCGATCTCCTTGATGAGGGTCGGGAGTTCGGGCCGCATGATGGCGGCGAACTCCTGGGGGAGCGGCCCGAGCGGATCCCCCGTGTCCGACGGCTGTACGAGTGCTGGCATGACTGTCCCCTCGTTTATCCGGCGCCCGGTGGGGGGTCAGGCGGGGGAGAGCGCTCCCACGAACCGATCAGGTGCGTACCAAGTCCGCGATGAAGATAGACCAAGTCAGCGGTCGTGCCCACCATTTCGACAAGATCGAAGTGCAAGGGGCACATATCCCGGCCGTGTTGTGATGCTTCCGCGCAGGTGGGACGCCGCTGCTCACTTCAAGACAATGTTTTTCGGACAAGTACTCTGCGGACGACAAGAAAGTAACCGTGGGTTACCGGCATCCGGCCGAGGGATTGGTGCGGATTCGTTCCTCTGGCGGACATCCGCCCGAACTGATGCGATCGGGGATGGTTTGCGGACGGTCGTACTTCTGGTGTCGGCGGGTATTCGGGGGCGTGTATTCATTGCCCGGGAAATACTCCGGGATTCGCGGTTCGGGAGAGTTTCCGATCGATCGGAATGGAAATTCGTCGGAGCTTTTTGCGGAAGGGGAGCATCCGGTTGCACGCTCCCGGGGTCGGCGCCCGCGGCGGCCGGGCGCCTGGTGTCAAGGGGCCGTACGTGCCTGGCCGGAGCGTCATTCGGCCGCGCCGAGGCCGATCCTACTGGCGGGTAGACAGGTGATCCGAGGCCGCTTCGGGTACTGCCGAGTGTGTCCGGGGTGAGTGTCGGGGCCCCTGGGGGGCATATGACACGGCCGTAACTACTCACTTTCCGATAGAAGATCGCGGCGATCTGCTGAGTTGTCGCTAAGCTGGAATGCTTTTACCGGCCCGTCCACGGAATTTCTGCGTCGGGTATTGCCGCGTCGGTCTACTGGCTCGTAACGTTCGAGCCGCACGGAGTTCGATCACGCAGCCGAGTCCATCGACCGCTGCGTTCCACGATGTGAGCCGCCCTCGCCGCGAGCCATTCAACGGCACCGGAGCGAGGTAATCGGGTACGTCCAACTCCACTTCCCGGAGGTAAGTTCCGTGAGTAAGACCCTCAGCCGCGCCCTGTTCGCCACCACCGTCGCCGCCGCCGCGCTCGGCTTCGCCGCGACGTCCGCCTCGGCCACCGCCCTCGCGGGGTGGACCGTGACCAACCCCAACTCGGCCGGCACCTTCACCGCGTCGCTCAAGACCGGTACGTCGGCGACCCTGGTCGACACCACCACCGGCCAGCAGGTGGACTGCTCGGTGTCCCCCGCCAGCGGCACCGCTCCGAGCGGTACGTACGGCACCGGCACCGGACTCGCGAAGATCACCGCGGTGACCTGGGGTTCGGCCGCCTCCCCGTGCCCCGGACCGCTCGGCTCCAGCTTCCAGGCCTCGCTCGCCTCCGGTTCCGTCATCAGCATCAATGCCACCAGCTACAGCGGGGGCGTCTCCTCCGGATCGCTGAGCGGGGTCAGGGTCAACCTCGTGGGTGACACCATCCTCGGCACCTGCAACGCCGTGATCAGCGGCTCCGTGAGCAACGTGACGTACAACAACTCGACCGGCGAGCTGGCCATCAACACCGGCACCGGCCTGAAGGTCGAGAGCGCCTCGAACTGCGCCGGTCTGCTCAACGCGGGCGACTCGGCCACCTTCAAGGCGACGTACAAGGTCGCCAACCCGCTGAGCATCGTCTACTCGTGACCCACTGACCGGGCCTGAGGTCCCCCCGCGCCGCTTCCGCATGGAGCCGGCGCGGGGGGACCGGTCC
>NZ_JBHJQP010000092.1:0-30897 GCF_042262625.1 Streptomyces sp. NPDC056347
CGCTGCTGGCCCTGGCCCTCCCGGGCCTGGCGGAGTGGGGGGGCTGCCGCCCCCACCCCGGGTCCGGGGGGCCTTCCCGCGTTCGCGCGGGAAGGCCCCTTCCGTGTCCGGGGGCACAACGGCAACGAGGAGATCAGGACAACTTCCGGTATCCGGCAGTGACTTGGGCGCGCCGAGACACGATGATCTTCGCACCGGCACGCTTCGCGCGGTCGCCGGATCCGACGAGTTCACCTACGTAACTGAGGCAGGTTCACCGATGAGACCGACTCGAGTCGTCCTTACCGCGGCAGCCGCCGTCCTCGCCCCGGCCCTTCTCCTGTCCGGCCCGGCCTTCGCCGCCGCGGCGGCGTCCCCGTCCGCCGCGGTCGCCGCGACGCAGGCGGGCGGCGGCTCGGACATACCGGTGGACGAGATGTCCGACGACGACCTGAGGATCGCGATCCTGCGCATCCTGGCGGACGAGGACAGCGGCAAGCGGGTTGTACGGGAGGCCAACGCGGCCCTGGACAACGGCACGACGGAAGCCATGCGGGCCTTCCTGAAGACCGGCTACCCGCTGGCCCAGGCCGAGGACGACCGCGTCGCCCTCACCCGCATCCTCGCCGACCCGGACTCCGGGAAGCGGGTCATCAAGGAGATCAACGAACTCCTCGACAACGGCACCGCGGCGGAGATCCGCCAGTGGCTGGAGACCGGCTACCGCCTCGCCCAGGCCGAGGACGACCGCGTCGCGCTCTCCCGCATGCTCGCCGACCCGGACATCAGCGACGCGATGCGCGCGGCCGTCACCAAGGCCATCGACGGTACGCCCGAGGAGATGCGCTACTTCCTGGAGTACGGCCGGTACGAGGTGGACGCGTAGGGCACCCGGTCCGCAGCTACGGCCTGCGGGCCGACGTGACCCGGTAGACGTCGTAGACACCCTCCACGCCCCGGACCGCCTTCAGCACGTGTCCGAGGTGCTTGGGATCGCCCATCTCGAAGGTGAAGCGGGAGGTCGCCACCCGGTCCCGCGAGGTCTGGACGGCCGCCGACAGGATGTTGACGTGCTGGTCGGACAGAACACGGGTGACGTCCGAGAGCAGCCGGGAGCGGTCCAGGGCCTCGACCTGGATGGCGACCAGGAAGACCGACGACTGGGTCGGCGCCCACTCGACGTCCAGGATCCGCTCCGGCTGCTGCGAGAGCGAGTCGACGTTGACGCAGTCGGCGCGGTGCACGGAGACGCCGCTGCCGCGGGTGACGAAACCGATGATCGGGTCGCCGGGAACCGGCGTGCAGCAGCGGGCCAGCTTGACCCAGACGTCCTCGACGCCCTTGACGACCACGCCGGGGTCGGCGTTGGAGCGCCGCTTGCCCCGGCTGCGGGAGGGCGGCGAGCTCTCGGCGATGTCCTCGTTGGCCTCGTCCTCGCCACCGAGCGCCTGGACCAGCTTCTGCACGACTCCGGCGGCCGCGACATGGCCCTCTCCGATCGCCGCGTACAGCGAGGAGATGTCGGGGTAGCGCATCTCGTGGGCGAGGGTGACCAGGGAGTCGCCGGTCAGGATGCGCTGGATCGGCAGGTTCTGCTTGCGCATCGCCCGGGCGATCGCGTCCTTGCCCTGCTCGATCGCCTCGTCGCGGCGCTCCTTGGAGAACCAGGCCCGGATCTTGTTGCGGGCCCGGGGGGACTTGACGAAGCCCAGCCAGTCCCGGGACGGTCCGGCCCCGGCCGCCTTGGAGGTGAAGACCTCCACCAGGTCGCCGTTGTCGAGCGTCGATTCGAGCGGGACGAGCCGGCCGTTGACCCGTGCTCCTATGGTCCGGTGGCCGACCTCCGTGTGCACCGCGTACGCGAAGTCGACCGGGGTCGCTCCGGCGGGCAGCGCTATCACGTCGCCCTTGGGCGTGAAGACGAAGACCTCGTTGCGCGAGAGGTCGAAGCGCAGCGACTCCAGGAACTCCCCGGGGTCCTCGGTCTCCTTCTGCCAGTCCAGGAGCTGGCGCAGCCAGGCCATGTCGTTGACGGTGTCCTGGCGCGCGCCCTTGCCGGGGCTCTTGGGCACGTCGGTACGGACCTTGGAGGCGCCCGCGACGGCCTCCTGCTTGTACTTCCAGTGCGCGGCGATGCCGTACTCGGCGCGGCGGTGCATGTCGAAGGTGCGGATCTGGAGTTCGACGGGCTTGCCGCTGGGACCGATCACCGTGGTGTGCAGTGACTGGTACATGTTGAACTTGGGCATCGCGATGTAGTCCTTGAACCGGCCGGGGACCGGGTTCCATCGCGCGTGGACGGTGCCGAGCGCCGCGTAGCAGTCGCGGACCGTGTCGACGAGGACCCGGATGCCCACCAGGTCGTAGATCTCGGCGAAGTCCCGGCCCCGCACGATCATCTTCTGGTAGACGCTGTAGTAGTGCTTCGGGCGGCCGGTGACGGTGGCCTTGATCCGGGCGGCACGCAGATCGGCCTGGACCTCGTCGGTCACTATGGCGAGGTACTCGTCGCGCTTGGGGGCCCGCTCGGCGACCAGGCGCACGATCTCGTCGTACATCTTGGGGTAGAGGATCGCGAAGGCGAGGTCCTCCAGCTCCCACTTGATGGTGTTCATGCCCAGGCGGTGTGCCAGCGGGGCATAGATCTCCAGCGTCTCGCGGGCCTTCTTCTCCTGCTTCTCCCGCTTGAGGTAACGCATGGTGCGCATGTTGTGCAGCCGGTCGGCGAGCTTGATGACCAGGACCCGGGGGTCCTTGGCCATGGCGACGACCATCTTGCGTACGGTCTCGGCCTGCGCGGCCTCACCGAACTTGACCTTGTCCAGCTTGGTGACGCCGTCGACGAGCAGGGCGACCTGGTCGCCGAAGTCACGGCGCAGGGTGTCGAGGCCGTACTCGGTGTCCTCGACCGTGTCGTGGAGCAGACCGGCCATCAGGGTGGCGGGGTCCATGCCCAGCTCGGCAAGGATCGTCGTGACGGCGAGCGGATGGGTGATGTACGGGTCACCGCTCTTGCGCTTCTGGCCCCGGTGCCAGCGTTCGGCGACCTGGTAGGCGCGCTCGATCTGGCGGAGCGTGGCTGTCTCGATCTTGGGGTCGTTGCCGCGGACGATCCGCAGCAGCGGTTCGAGCACGGGGTTGTACGGGCTGGAGCGCTGCACGCCGAGACGCGCCAGCCGGGCCCTCACCCGGTTGGACGAGCCGCCCGAGCGGCTGGTGTGCGCGGTCGGCTGGGCGGGCCTGCCCGCGGGCTTCGCCGGGGGCTTCGGCGCGGACGCGGCCGGGGGCTCCGCGGCGGCGGGCTGCGCGGGCGAGACGGGGCCAACGGCCCCCGCCCGGTCCGGGCCCTTGGCGGCCATGGGCTTGGGCTTCTCCGCGGGCTGCTGCTTCCCGGGCGTGGCTGGGGCCGCCGCGGGCTTGTCGGGCTGCGGGGCGGCGACTGGCTGGGCCTCGTCTGGCAAGAGCGCTCCTCGTGCGGATCCGGACACCCGGAAAGGCCATCGTATCGAGCCTGCGGCCGCTCCTCCCCCGGGGACCGTGAGACTCCTGACAACGCGGAACGGGCACCCGATTGTTCCCGGGTGCCCGTTCCGCGTCACCGTCGGAGCCGCGGGCCGTCGCACGTGGGGCCGACCCGCGCCGGGCGGTGTCTCAGTTCCATCGCAGGAGGGCCGCTCCCTTGACCTTCATCTCCTTGTCCGCGGCCACGTTGCCCCACGGCACCGTGATCTCGCCGCTCTTCCCGCAGCCGGCCCCGTGCCAGGTCTTCCTCCCCTTGGCGTCGAAGCCCTTGGCCTGCACGCAGACGCCGGCGCCCTTGAAGACCTTCCAGCCGTAGACCATCTTCATGCCCTTGGCACCGAAGTGGGCGCAGCCGTCGTCGAGCGTGCTCCACTTCCCCGGGATCGATCCCGCGTTCTTCCAGCCCATGCAGACGCCCTTCGCTCCCGGGGTGTCCGACACGGGCAGGGCGGTCCGGCTCGCCCCTGCGGGGCCGGCACCCGCGGCGACCGCCGCGAAGGAGAGAAGGGAGACCGCGCCCGTGGCGATCCTGTACGAGATCCTCATGTGGTTCCTCCCTCGGGGATGCCGATGAGCGGCACCAGGGGAAGATCCCATCAGGCAGATACACACCATGCGTCCGTTTTGAGTCATTCCTGAACCCGGGGGTGACGCCGATGTACAGACGCGCATCGGGTGCCCAGGAGATTCCCGGACACCCGATGCGCGTACCTGCCGTGCTCAGACGTGGATCAGTGCCTCCAGCGGAGCACCGGCCAGCGCCCGCTCCAGACGGGCGCGCCCGTCCAGGAAGCCGAGCTCCATGAGGACCGCGACGCCCGCGACCTCGGCCCCGGCCCGGCGGATGAGCTCCAGCGAGGCCTCGGCGGTGCCGCCCGTGGCGAGGATGTCGTCGATGACCATGATCCGGTCGTCGGCGGACAGGTCCTCGGCGTGGATCTCGATCTCGGCGGTGCCGTACTCCAGCTCGTACGCCTGACTGAGCGTGGCCCCGGGGAGCTTGCCCGCCTTGCGGACCGGCACGAAGCCGAGCCCGGCCCGGATCGCGACCGGGGCGGCCAGGATGAAGCCGCGCGCCTCCAGACCGACGACCTTCGTGGCGCCGTACCGTACGCACAGCTCGGCGAGGGTGTCGGTGAGGGCGGCGAACGCCACCGGGTCCGCCAGCAGCGGGGTGATGTCCTTGAACACCACACCCGGCTTCGGGTAGTCGGTCACGTCACGGATCCGGCTGAGCAGGAGTGCGCGAGTGCTCTCGGTGGTGGTGGTCATCGGCGCTTCCCCTGGGTCCGGCCGTGGCCCCGGGGAGGCTGCTGGCGCTGGCCGACGACCGCGGCGGCGGGGGCGGTGTCCTGCGGGAACCCGTCGCCCTGCGGCTCGTCCTCGGCGGACTCGCCCTTGGCGGCGGCCGCCGCACGCTTGGCGAGGATCCGCTTCTTCAGGGCCTTCATCTGCGGCTCGCGTTCCTTGAGGTCGGCGACGAGCGGCGTGGCGATGAAGATCGAGGAGTACGCACCGGCGGCGAGGCCGACGAAGAGCGACAGCGAGATGTCGTTCAGCATGCCCGCGCCGAGGACACCGCCACCGATGAACAGCAGGCCGGCGACCGGCAGCAGCGCCACGACGGTGGTGTTGATGGAGCGCACCAGCGTGCCGTTGATGGACCGGTTGGCGATCTCGCTGTAGGTCCAGCGGGTCTGCTTGGTGATGTCGACCGTGCTCTCCTTGAGACTGTCGAAGACCACGACGGTGTCGTAGAGCGAGTAGCCGAGGATCGTCAGCAGACCGATCACGGTGCCCGGGGTGACCTCGAAGCCGACCAGGGCGTAGACACCGACCGTGATGGTGATGTCATGGATCAGCGCGACCAGGGCCGCGATGGCCATGCGCCATTCGAAGGCGATGGCCAGGTAGATCACGACCAGGACCATGAAGACGCCGAGGCCGGTCCACGCCTTGTTGGCGATCTGCTCGCCCCAGCTCGGGCCGACCAGGTCTGCGGCAATCTTCTCGGCCGGGACGTGGAGGTCCTTGGAGAGCGTGGTCTTGATCTCGTCGGACTTCGCGGTGTCGACCTCGGTGATCTGGATGCGCAGACCGCCGTTGCCGAGCTTCTGGACGATCGCCTGGTGACCGGAGGCCTTGGTGGCCAGGTCCTCCGCTTCGGCGATGGTGGCGCTGGTCTTCGGGGTGGTGAAGACCGCACCGCCCTTGAACTCGATGCCCATGTTCAGGCCGCTGACCGCCAGGCCGACGATGGCCGTGATGGTGATCAGGATCGAGATCCCGTACCAGATCTTGCGCTTGCCGATGAAGTCGTAACCGACCTCGCCTCGGTAGAGACGGGCGCCGATCGTGCCGAGTCGCGACATCTCACGCCTCCTTCGGGTCAGTGGGGGCGGTGGCACGGCGGGAGCGGCGCAGCGGCGGCTTGGCGCCGAGCCGCTTCGGGTCCAGCCCGGACCACGGATGGCCGCTGGCGAAGAACTTCCTGCGGGCCATGATCGTCATGACGGGCTTGGTGAAGAAGAACACCACGACGACGTCGAGCAGGGTCGTGAGACCCAGCGTGAACGCGAAGCCCTGCACCTTGCCGACGGTGACGACGAAGAGGACCGCGGCGGCCAGGAACGACACGAAGTCGGAGACCAGGATGGTGCGCCGGGCGCGCGGCCAGGCCCGCTCGACCGCGGGACGGAGCGTGCGGCCCTCGCGGATCTCGTCGCGGATCCTCTCGAAGTACACGATGAAGGAGTCCGCGGTGATACCGATGGCCACGATGGCACCGCAGACGGCCGGGAGGTTCAGCGCGAAGCCGATGGCCGGTCCGAGCAGCGACATCAGCGTGTACGTCAGGATGCCGGATACCAGGAGGCTCAGGAGCGCGATGAACGCCAGCCCGCGGTAGTACGCCACCAGGTAGATGACGACCAGGGCCAGGCCGATGGCACCGGCGATCAGGCCGGCCCGGAGCTGCTCGCCGCCGAGCGCGGCGGTGACGGTGGTGACGCTCTGCTCCTTGAAGGAGAGCGGGAGCGCACCGTAGGAGAGCACGTTGGCCAGGTCCTCGGCGGACTGCTGGGTGAAGCTGCCGGAGATCTCGGCGTTGGCGCTCAGCGCCGCACGCACGTAGGGCGCCGAGACGACTTCGCCGTCGAGCGCGATGGCGAACTGGTTCTGCGGCGACGGCTGCTCGGCGAGGCGGCCCGTGATCTTCTGGAACTTCTTGGCGCCGGACTTGGTGAACTCCATCTGAACGATCCACTGACCGTTCTGGTCCAGCGCGGCCTTGGCGCTGTCCACGTCCGTGCCGGACACCTCGGCGGGGCCGAGGATGTACTTGGGCCTGCCCTCGGCCTCGGAGCCGCACGCGACGACCGGGTCGGTCGGCTTGGTGCCCTGCGTGGCCTTGGCGCGGGACGCCGCGCTGGAGCAGTCGAGCGCCTCGAACTTCTTCTGCAGTTCGGCGGTGGCGGCCTGGTCGGCGGCGGAGGCCGTCGGCGTGGTCTCGCCCTTGGGCGTGGTGCTCGCCTTCGGGTCGGGGGTGGAGTCGGCCTTCAGGCCGCCGGTGACCGCGCGGCCCTGGGTGGTGGCGCTCGGGTCCGGGCTCGCCGAGCCCTTCCCGTTCTCCGCGGCGGGGGCGCTGGGGCTGCCGGACGAGGTGGGCTTGCCGGACGTCGAGGCGCTGGGCTTCGGGGTGGGCGTGCCCTGGGCGACGGTCAGCACCGGCCGGAAGTAGAGCTTGGCGGTCGTACCGACCTGCTCACGGGCCTGGGCGGAGTTCGTGCCCTTGGGGATGTTGACGATGATGTTGCGATTGCCCTGTGTCTGGACCTCGGCCTCGGAGACACCCAGACCATTGACACGGCGCTCCATGATCTGGACGGCCGTGTCCATGTTGGTCTTGTTGATCGCCGATTCCTGGCCCGGCTCGCTCTTCGCCTCGAGCGTGATCGAGGTGCCGCCCGCCAGGTCGATGCCCAGTCGCGGGGTCGGCTGATCAGCCAGGAACATCCCGCCGGTGAGCGCGACCATGGCGATCAGGATCAGAGCCAGGGCACGCCCCGGCCTGCCCTGACCGCCGGCCGGTCCCCGGCTCTTCTTCGGTGCTGCCACCTTCTCGTTTCTCCCTGTCCAACCGTCCCGGGCCGGGTACGCGCCCGAGCGGCCACGAAGTGTAGTGGGGACCCGCCCCCGCAGAAGATCGCACGGACCGGGGACTGCCGGACGCCGACGGGCTCACGGCATCCCCGGGCGTGGGTCACTTCGCGTCGGCCTCGCCGTCGTCCTTGCCCTCGGACTTCTTGCCGGAGTCGGCGTCCTTCGGCTCGTCCTCGTCCGCCTTCTTGGTGAGGTCGAGCCGGGTCTCGTCGTCGTTCCCGGTCAGCGAGGAGGCGTCGTCCGGGACGACGGTGCCGTCGAGGTCGAGGCCGCTCTCGTCGTCGCCGTGGACGATGCGGTTGTACTCCTCGTCGCTGAGGACGGCGCCGATGGCGTTCTTGGCGTAGACGGCGTGGACGCCGGGTGCGATCTCGAGGAGGACCGTGTCGTCGTGCAGCTCCTTGACGGTGGCGTACATCCCCCCGATCGTCCGGACGCCGGTGCCGGGCTGCATCTCGTCGCGCATCTGGGCGGCGGCCGCCTGCTTCTTCTTGGCGGAACGCGTCATCAGGAACATGGCCCCGATAAGCACGATGAAGGGGAGGAGAGTCACGGGATTCACGGGACGAGTTTCCTTCGCACGACCGCGTTGGAAGGCGGCCTGTATCTACGGGGGTGGGTACACCGACCTGATAAGGGCGGCATCGGCGGAGTCTAAGCGAGTCCGCATCGATGGAACAACGCCCAGCACCGCTCCGTGGTTCCTCCTCCGGCGAAGCTGTGACGGATCACGCCCCGAACAGGCCCTGTTGTCCCTTTCCGCCGTGCTGCGGGGGTACGAGTCCGAGATGGGCCCAGGCCGCGGGGGTCGCGACGCGCCCGCGCGGCGTCCTGGCCAGCAGTCCTTCCCGGACCAGGAAGGGCTCGGCGACCTCCTCGACGGTCTCGCGCTCCTCCCCCACGGCGACGGCGAGGGTGGACAGCCCGACCGGGCCGCCGCCGAAGAGCTTCAGCAGGGCTTCGAGCACCGCGCGGTCGAGCCGGTCGAGGCCACGGGCGTCGACCTCGTACACCCCGAGGGCCGCGGCGGCGATCGGGCGGTCGATCCGCCCGTCGGCCTTGACCTGGGCGTAGTCCCGGACGCGGCGCAGCAGCCGGTTGGCGATACGGGGGGTGCCGCGGGAGCGGCCGGCGATCTCGGCGGCTCCTTCCGCGTCCATCTCCACGTCGAGGAGGCGGGCGGAGCGATGGATGACGCGTTCCAGCTCGGTGGGCGCGTAGAACTCCATGTGGCCGGTGAAGCCGAAGCGGTCGCGCAGCGGGGGCGGGAGCAGGCCCGCGCGCGTGGTGGCGCCGACCAGGGTGAACGGGGGCAGTTCCAGCGGGATGGCGGTGGCGCCGGGGCCCTTGCCGACGATGACGTCGACCCGGAAGTCCTCCATCGCCATGTAGAGCATCTCCTCGGCCGGCCGCGACATCCGGTGGATCTCGTCGAGGAAGAGAACTTCACCCTCTTGGAGGGACGAGAGGATCGCGGCGAGGTCGCCCGCGTGCTGGATGGCGGGGCCGGAGGTGATCCGGATGGGCGCGCCCATCTCGGCTGCGATGATCATGGACAGGGTGGTCTTGCCGAGTCCGGGGGCGCCGGAGAGCAGGACGTGGTCGGCGGTGGCGCCACGGGCCCTGGCCGCCTTGAGGACGAGGTCGAGCTGCTCGCGCACCTTCTCCTGGCCGACGAACTCGTCCAGGTCCTTGGGGCGCAGGGCAGCCTCGACCGCGGTGTCCTCGCCGTCCGCGTCGGCCCGGACGAGACGCTCGTCGAGCCGCTCGTCGGTGTCGGGTCCGGTCTCGTCCCAGTTCATTCGGTGTCTGTCCCGCCTCGGATGTCTCGGTGCCGTGCGGTGCCCGGCCCGGCGTCGGGGTGGCGCGCTGGGGTCAGCGCGCGCGGTTGAGGGTCTGGAGTGCGGCGCGCAGCAGCTGCGGCACCGGGGCCTGGCCGCCCTCGGCGATCGCCGCCTCGGCCTGCGGCGCGACGGCGGTGACCGCTTCGTCGGCCTCGCGGGTGGCGTAGCCGAGGCCGATCAGGGCGGCCTGGAGCTGGTCGCGCCAGGAGGAGGTGACGGCGGTGCCGATGCCCTGGCGGCCGATGTGGGCGCCGACCGGCTCGCCGAGTCTGTCCTTCAGTTCGAGGAGGAGTTTCTGGGCGCCCTTCTTGCCGATGCCGGAGACGGCGGTGAGCGCCTTCTCGTCCCCGGTGGCGACCGCCGTGCGCAGCGCGTCCGGGCTGTGGGTGGCGAGCATCGCCTGGGCGAGCCGCGGCCCGACCCCGCTGGCGGTCTGGAGCAGCTCGAAGACCTGCCGTTCGTCGTCGTCGGCGAAGCCGTAGAGGGTGAGCGAGTCCTCCCGTACGACGAGCGAGGTGGCGAGCCTGGCGTCCTGGCCGATCCGGAGACCGGCGAGGGTGTTCGGCGTGCACTGGACGGCCATGCCGATGCCGCCGACCTCGATCACGGCCGTGGTCGGGGCGAGCGCGGCCACCGGGCCGCTGACGAAGGCGATCATCGGGGGACCTTCCGGACGGGAGCCGCGGATGCGCGGGCCACTGGGGTGCGGGGGGTGCGGGCCGCGGCGGCGGCCGCGTGTGCCTGCTGGAGGCGGTTGACGGCGGGGGCGCGCCAGATGTGGCAGATGGCGAGCGCGAGGGCGTCGGCCGCGTCGGCGGGCTTGGGCGGGGCGTCGAGCCGGAGCAGCCGGGTGACCATGGCCCCGACCTGGGCCTTGTCGGCGCGGCCGGTGCCGGTGACGGCGGCCTTCACCTCGCTGGGGGTGTGCAGGGCGACGGGGATGCCGCGGCGCGAGGCGCAGAGCATGGCGACCGCGCTGGCCTGGGCGGTGCCCATGACCGTGCGGACGTTGTGCTGGCTGAACACCCGCTCCACGGCGACGAATTCGGGCCGGTGCTCGTCGAGCCATTCCTCTATGCCGCGCTCGATGGCGACCAGCCGTTGACCGAGCTCCGCGTCGGGCGGGGTCCGCACGACGCCCACCCCGCGCATCGTCAGGGGGCGGCCGGCGACGCCCTCGACGACGCCGACACCGCACCGGGTCAGCCCCGGGTCCACGCCCAGCACCCGCATGGGGCACCCCCTCCGTACCAGTCGGTCAACTGTTCCCGCAGGCTACCGGCCGGCACTGACAATGCGACGGGCCGACGGGGTGTGTCCCCGTCGGCCCGCGCGTGAGAGCTGTGCCGAGCTCGGCCTATGCCTCGACCTTCTCCATGACTTCGTCCGAGACGTCGAAGTTGGCGAAGACGTTCTGCACGTCGTCGCTGTCCTCCAGCGCGTCGATCAGCTTGAAGATCTTGCGCGCGCCTTCCTCGTCCAGCTCGACCTGCATGGTGGGCAGGAAGTTGGCCTCGGCCGAGTCGTAGTCGATGCCACCCTCCTGGAGCGCGGTGCGGACCGCGACCATGTCGGTGGCCTCGCTGACGACCTCGTACGTGTCACCGAGGTCGTTGACCTCCTCGGCGCCCGCGTCGAGCACGGCGTCCAGGACGTCGTCCTCGGTCAGCCCGCCCTTGGGGACGATCACGACGCCCTTGCGGTTGAACAGGTACGAGACCGACCCGGGGTCGGCCATCGAACCGCCGTTGCGGGTCATCGCGACACGTACGTCGGAGGCGGCGCGGTTGCGGTTGTCGGTGAGGCACTCGATGAGCACCGCGACACCGTTCGGGCCGTAACCCTCGTACATGATCGTCTGGTAATCGACGCCGCCCGCTTCGAGACCGGCACCGCGCTTGACCGCGGAGTCGATGTTCTTGTTCGGGACGGAGCTCTTCTTCGCCTTCTGGATCGCGTCCACAAGGGTCGGATTGCCATCGGGGTCCGCACCGCCGGTGCGGGCCGCGACCTCGATGTTCTTGATCAGCTTCGCGAAGAGCTTGCCGCGCTTGGCGTCAATCACGGCCTTCTTGTGCTTCGTCGTAGCCCATTTAGAGTGGCCGGACATCTGCCTTCTCCTTCGCGTCACCAAAAACGATTCGAACCCGAGAGATCCTACCGGGATCGAGTCAGCCGACTGCGCGCACCATGTCCACGAACAACCCGTGAACGCGATGGTCCCCGGTCAATTCCGGGTGGAAGGACGTCGCCAGGGCGTTTCCCTGACGTACCGCGACGATATGGCCGTTGTGCTCGGCCACCACCTTGGCCCGCGCGCCGACCGATTCCACCCAGGGGGCGCGGATGAAGACGCCCTCCACCGGGCCGCCCTCGATCCCGGCGACCTCGACGGCCGCCTCGAAGGACTCGTTCTGCCGCCCGAAGGCGTTGCGGCGCACGATCATGTCGATCCCGCCGACCGTCTCCTGGCCCGCGCGCGGGTCGAGGATCTTGTCGGCGAGCAGGATCATCCCGGCGCAGGTGCCGTAGACGGGCATACCGTCCCGGACGCGCTCGCGCAGCGGTTCCAGCATGCCGAACAGGGAGGCCAGCTTGGACATCGTGGTGGACTCGCCACCGGGGATGACCAGGCCGTCCACCCCGGCGAGCTCCTCGGGGCGCCGGACCGGCCTGGCCAGGGCGTCCGCCGAGGCCAGGGCGATCAGGTGTTCCCGTACGTCGCCCTGGAGTGCCAGGACGCCGATCACAGGGGTGTCGCTCATCGGTGCTTACCAGCCACGGTTCGCGTAGCGCTCGGCCTCGGGCAGGGTGTCGCAGTTGATGCCGACCATGGCCTCGCCCAGGTTCCGGGAGGCGTCCGCGATGATCTTCGGGTCGTCGTAGAAGGTGGTGGCCTTCACGATGGCGGCGGCGCGCTTGGCCGGGTCGCCGGACTTGAAGATGCCGGAGCCGACGAAGACGCCCTCGGCGCCGAGCTGGCGCATCAGCGCGGCGTCCGCCGGGGTGGCGACACCGCCCGCGGAGAACAGCACGACGGGCAGCTTGCCGAGCTCGGCGACCTCCTTGACCAGCTCGTACGGGGCGCGGAGCTCCTTGGCCGCGGCGTACAGCTCGTTGTGGTCGTAGCCGCGCAGCCGGGCGATCTCGTTCTTGATCTGGCGCAGGTGGCGGACGGCCTCGACGACGTTGCCGGTGCCGGCCTCGCCCTTCGAGCGGATCATGGCCGCGCCCTCGGCGATCCGGCGCAGGGCCTCGCCCAGGTTGGTGGCGCCGCAGACGAAGGGGGTGGTGAAGGCGAACTTGTCGCTGTGGTTGATCTCGTCGGCCGGGGTGAGGACCTCGGACTCGTCGATGTAGTCGACGCCGAGGGACTGGAGTACCTGGGCCTCGACGAAGTGGCCGATCCGGGACTTGGCCATGACCGGGATGGAGACGGCCCCGATGATCTCTTCGATCATGTTCGGGTCCGACATCCGGGCCACGCCGCCGTCCTTGCGGATGTCGGCCGGCACCCGCTCCAGGGCCATGACGGCCACCGCGCCCGCGTCCTCGGCGATCTTCGCCTGCTCGGCGTCGACGACGTCCATGATCACGCCGCCCTTGAGCTGCTCGGCCATGCCGCGCTTGACGCGGGCGGTGCCGACGGCCGGGGAGTCGGCGGACTGCGGGGTGGAGGGAAGCGTGGACATGGGTCGACCTCACTCGGAGAAAAGTTGCCGAAAAACACTGGTTGGTGCAGTGCTGAGCAAACTCTCCGGGAACAGTCCACGGCAAGGGCCAATGGCAGGCCGGTGGATCGTTTTGGACGCCTACGGGCCCGGATGTGGCCCCGGTCACGCCTGCAGTGGCCCCCGGGTCAGCTGCCGGGGCGGTCCGCCAGGGCCACCGGGGGTTCGTCGTCCATCTCGAAGGCCAGGGGGAAGGGGGCGTGTCCGGCCAGCCGGAACCAGCGCACCTTGCGGTGGCGGCGCAGCGCGCGTGCCGCGCGCACCGCGTCGTTGTGGAACCGCCGGGCCATCGGGACACGGCGTGCGGCGGCGGCCAGTTCGAGCGCGGCCTCCTCGCCGCCGGGGATCTCCTTGACGGCGTCCACCTGCTCCGGCTCGCCGAAGACCGCCCGCAGCGCGGCACTCAGCTCGCTCTCGGCGACCTCGCGCTGCTCCCCCTCCGCCTGGCGGGCGGCGTGGGCCGCCTCGTACAGGACGATGGAGGCGGCCGGGTCGAGGACGCCGGACGTGGCGAGTTCCTGGGTCACCGAGGCGCGGCGCAGGAGCTGCGCGTCGAGGGCGGCCCGGGCGGCGTCGATCCGGGTGTGCAGGCGGTCCAGCCGGCCCGCGGTCCAGCTGAGGTACATGCCGATCGCGACGACCGCGACCACGATCCAGAAGAGGGTTTCGATCACGGGCGGCAAGGCTACCGCCGGGGCGCGGACGGCGTGCCGGTACGGCCCCGCCCCCGCCCGTCCCGCCGCGGGAACCTACTCCCGGGCCAGGCCGAAGCGGGCGCGCAGCCCGGTGCGTTCGTCGGCCGCCACCGAGGCCGCTCCGTCCGTCACCGTCTCGTACACCGCGAGGATGTCCGCACCGACCGTCGACCAGTCGAACCGCCGCACGTGTGCGCTGCCCCGCTCGCTCAGCGCGGCGCGCCGCTCCGGGTCGCCGAGCAGCCGTACCGCGGCGGCGGCCAGCGCGTCCGCGTCCTCGTTGGTGAACAGCTCACCGGCCGCGCCCTGGTCCAGCACCTGCGCGAAGGCGTCCAGATCGCTGGCGAGGACCGGGGCACCGGCCGACATCGCCTCGACCAGGATGATCCCGAAGCTCTCGCCGCCGGTGTTGGGCGCGACGTACACGTCCACGCTGCGCAGCAGCCGGGCCTTGTCCTCGTCGCTCACCATGCCGAGGAACTCGACGCGCTCGCGCATCGCCTCGGGCAGCGAGGCGACCGCCTCGTCCTCGTCGCCCCGGCCCGCGATCAGCAGCCGGGTCTCCGGGCGGGCGGCGAGGATCGCGGGCAGCGCCCGCATCAGGACCGGCAGTCCCTTGCGGGGTTCGTCGATCCGGCCGATGAACCCGATCGTGCCGCCCTGCCACTCGGCCCTGGGTTCGGCCGCGGCGAAGAAGCCGACGTCGACCCCGTTCGGGATGACCACGGCGTCGCCGCCCAGGTGCTCGACCAGGGTGCGGCGGGCGTACTCGCTCACCGCGATGCGCGCGCTGATCTTCTCCAGGGCCGGCTGGAGGATCGGGTACGCGGCGATCATGGCCCGGGAGCGCGGGTTGGAGGTGTGGAACGTGGCGACGATCGGCCCCTGCGCGGCCCAGCAGGTGAGCAGCCCGAGCGAGGGCGAGGTCGGCTCGTGGATGTGGATGACGTCGAAGGTGCCGTCGTGCAGCCAGCGGCGCACCCGGGCGGCCGAGAGGAAGCCGAAGTTCAGCCGGGCCACCGAGCCGTTGTACGGGACGGGCACGGCTCGGCCCGCCGAGACCACGTACGGCGGCAGCGGGGTCTCGTCGTCGGCGGGCGCGAGCACGGAGACCTGGTGCCCCAGCCGGATCAGGTGCTCGGCAAGGTCGCGGATGTGGAACTGCACACCGCCCGGTACGTCCCAGGAGTACGGGCAGACGATGCCGATCTTCACCTCGGGTCCTCCCGGGTCTCCAGATCGGCGAGCCAGAGCCGTTGCAGCATGTGCCAGTCCTCCGGATGGTCGGCGATTCCGACGGCGAAGGCATCGGCCAGCGCCTGTGTCATCGAGGACGTCCGCTCCGCGCGGCTGCCCGAGCCGGGCACCTCGACCGGCGGGTGGATGAGGGCCTTCATCACCGGCGTGCCGTCGTAGCCCAGGGTCACCGGCAGCAGCAGCGCCCCGGTCTGCTGGGCCAGCAGCGCGGGTCCGGCGGGCATCCGCGCGGTGTCGCCGAAGAACGTCACCTCGACGCCGGAGGCGGACAGGTCGCGGTCGGCGACCAGGCAGACCAGCCCGCCCGCCCGCAGCCGCCGGGCCAGGGTGCCGAAGGCGGCGCCGCCGCTGTGCGGCAGGACCTCCATGCCGAGGCCCTCGCGGTAGGCCACGAACCGGTCGTACAGCGTCTCGGGCTTCAGGCGCTCGGCGACCGTGGTGAAGGGCACCTTGAGGTCGGTGGTGACCCAGGCGCCCGCCAGGTCCCAGTTGGCCAGGTGCGGCAGGGCGAGGATGACGCCGCGCCCGGCGTCGAGGCCGTCGGTGAGCCGGTGTGCGCCGGTCACGTCGATGGACGCCCTGATCCGTGCCGGGCTCCAGGTGGGCAGCCGGAAGGACTCCATCCAGTAGCGCATGTACGAGCGCATCCCGGCCCGGGAGAGCTCCGCGAGGCGGGCCGGGGACGCGTCGGGCACGACCCGGGCGAGATTGGACTCCAACCGCAGCACGCCCTTGCCGCGCCGCTTCCACACCTGGTCGGCGAGGGTGCGGAACAGAGTGCGGGCGGCCGGCTCGGGGAGCTTCTTGACCGCTGTCCAGCCGAGCCCGTACAGCCCGTCGGTCAGCCGGTCGCGCAGGCCGGAACCCGGGTGGCCCGGACCGTCGCTCACCGGGCGGTCCCGCTGCCCGGCCCCGCGGCGGCGGCCTCGGCCGCGTCGGCCTCGGCGGACTCGCGGCGCACGGTGACGACGCGCTGCACGAGCGTGATCAGGCTGCCCACGGCGACGATCCACAGCGCGATCGGCAGCAGCACCTGGATACCCGGGACCCCGAACTTGTGGAGCCCGGCGAATCCGGCCGCGACCAGCGAGATCACCAGCCGCTCGGCACGCTCCACGAGACCGTTGACCGCGACCGGCAGCCCGATCGACTCGCCGCGCGCCTTGGTGTACGAGACCACCTGGCCGCTGGCCAGGCAGAAGATCGCGACGGCGCAGAGGGCGTTGTCGTCGCCGTTGCCCGCGTACCAGAGCGCGAACCCGCCGAAGATCGCGCTGTCGGCGACCCGGTCGAGCGTCGAGTCCAGGAACGCGCCCCAGCGGCTGGAGATACCGGCCTGCCGGGCCATGTTGCCGTCGACGAGGTCGGAGAAGACGAAGATCGTGATGACGATCGTGCCCCAGAAGAACTCCCCCATCGGGAAGAAGACCAGCGCACCTGCCACCACCCCGGCCGTACCGATCAGTGTGACCGCGTCGGGGCTCACGCCGAGGCGGAGCAGCAGTGCGGCGAACGGTGTGAGGACACGCGTAAAAAATGCACGCGCGTACTTGTTCAGCATGGCCTTCCCGAGGGTCGGTGGGCCGAGCGGCCCCTACGGCCACCGGCTGGCCCATCGTAGTCACGCCCGCCGGACTCCACCCTTCGGGCACCCGGCCGCGCGCCGCGGAGTGCCTTGGATGGACGCGTAGGGGTCCGAGTGGAAAGCTCGAATTACCGCGGGCGCCGCCGCGGCCGTCGTGGCCGCTCCCCGCGCCCGGGCATTCCCTCCGCCACATCGCGCCGGTATTTCCTCCGTTCCGCGCCATCAGCCGGGAGGTACGCATCATGGGCGACAAAGCACGCGCACACACCGGGGCCGCCGGCAGGGCACCGGCGGCCGACCGGCCCTCGTCCGTACGGAACGTGGTGCTGGTCGGCCCCAGCGGCTCGGGCAAGACCACGCTCGTCGAGGCCCTCGCGCAGACCGCGGGCGCGGTCAACCGGGCGGGCCGGGTCGAGGACGGTGCCACCGTCTCCGACTACGACGAGATCGAGCACCGCAGACAGCGCTCCGTACAGCTCTCGCTGGTCCCCGTCGAGTGGGGCGGGTACCGGATCAATCTGCTGGACACCCCCGGGTACGCCGACTTCGTCGGGGAGCTCCGGGCCGGTCTGCGGGCGGCGGACGCGGCCCTCTTCGTCGTGTCGGCGGCCCAGGAGGCACCGGCGGTGGCGGGCACCGCCCGTGCAGCGTGGGAGGAGTGCGCCGCCGTCGGGATGCCGCGCGCCCTGGTCGTCACCCACCTCGACACGGCGCGCACCCCGTTCGAGGCGATGACCCGGGTGTGCGGGGAGATCTTCGGCGGCGACGACCCCGACGCGGTGCTCCCGCTCTACCTGCCCGTGCACGGCCCCGAGGGCGCCGACGGGCACGCCCCGCTCACCGGGCTCACCGGACTGCTCACCGAGCGGTTCCTCGACTACTCCTCGGGCGAGCGCCGGGAGCACCCGCCCGACCCGGCCCGGCGGGCCGCGCTGCGGGAGGCCCGTGACCGGCTCATCGAGGGCATCATCGCCGAGAGCGAGGACGAGACCCTGATGGACCGCTATCTCGGCGGGGCCGAGGTGGACGTCGCCACGCTCCTGGACGACCTGGAGCGTGCCGTGGCCCGGGGCGGCTTCCACCCCGTCCTCGCCGCGGCCCCGGCCGCCGAGGGGGCCCGCCAGGGCGTCGGCACCGTCGAGCTGCTGGAGCTGATCACCGGCGGCCTCCCGACTCCGCTGGAGCGCCCGCTCCCCGAGGTCACCCCGCTGCACGGGGCGTCCCGCCCGGTCCTGACCTGCGATCCGGACGGGCCGCTGGTCGCCGAGGTCGTCAAGACGGCCACCGATCCGTACGTCGGCCGGATGTCGCTCGTCCGCGTCTTCTCCGGCACCCTCCGAGCCGACGACACCGTCCATGTGTTCGGCCGCGGTCTCACCGATCGCGGGCACGCGCCCCGTCCCTTCCACGAGGCGGAGGTGCGGGTGGGGGCCCTCTCCTCCCCGTTCGGCAAGCAGCAGCGCCCCCGGGCCGCGTGCGCGGCGGGCGATCTGACCGGGGTGGCCCGGCTGAGCGGCGCCGAGACCGGGGACACCCTGTCCGACCAGGACCTGCCGTTGCTGATGGACCCCTGGGACATGCCGGATCCCCTGCTGCCGCTCGCCGTCGAGGCCCACGGCAAGGCGGACGAGGACAAGCTCTCCCAGGGGCTGGCCCGGCTGGTGGCCGAGGACCCGACCATGCGCCTGGAGCAGAACCAGGACACCCACCAGGTGGTCCTGTGGTGCCTCGGCGAGGCCCACCAGGACGTGGCGCTGGACCGGCTGCGCAGCCGCTACGGCGTCCAGGTCGACGCCGTAGCGCACCGGGTGGCGCTGCGGGAGACCTTCGCCGCCCCGTCGACCGGGCGCGGCCGCCATGTGAAGCAGTCCGGCGGCCACGGCCAGTACGCCATCTGCGAGATCGACGTGGAGCCACTGCCTCCGGGCTCGGGCATCGAGTTCGTGAACCGGGTGGTCGGCGGCGCGGTGCCCCGCCCGTTCGTCCCGTCCGTCGAGAAGGGGGTGCGCGCCCAGGCCGCCCGCGGGGTGGCGACCGGGTACCCGCTGGTCGACGTACGGATCACGCTGCGGGACGGCAAGGCCCACTCGGTGGACTCCTCCGACGCCGCCTTCCAGACCGCGGGCGCGCTGGCGCTGCGCGAGGCGGCCGCCGGGGCCCGTGTCCAGCTCCTCGAGCCGGTCGCCGAGGTCACGGTCCTGGTCCCGGACGACTACGTCGGGCCGGTGATGAGTGACCTCTCCGGACGGCGCGGCCGCGTGGTCGGCACCGAACAGTCCGGTCCGGGCCGCACGCTGGTGCGGGCCGAGGTGCCCGAGCTGGAGATCGACCGGTACGCGGTCGACCTGCGGGCCCTCACCCATGGCGCCGGACGCTTCGACCGGGCGTACGCCCGGCACGAACCGATGCCCCCGCATCTCGCCGAACGCCTCCGGGAGCAGCGGGGGAACGACCCGGAGGAGGGCTGACCGGCCCCGCCGCCCGCCTTTGTCCACGGGGCGGGCGGCGCGGCGTTCCGGACGATACTCTTTGGTCCCAGCTCAGAAAGTGTGCCGAGCACGGCAGTTGGGAAACAGCCGCAGGAGCAGTTCCTCGGCGGCGAGTGGGGGCGACAGTGGCCAGCGACGGATTCGATTTCTCTCCCGGAGCGCAGATCCCGCTCCAGGGGTCGGGCGGGCAGGCAGTGGTGACCAATGCCCTCGCCTCGGCGGCGTACCGGGACAGCCCGGTGGAGAAGATCCTTGACGCCAACAACGAGTGGCACAAGTCCGAAGTCAAGGTGGGCCGTTCCAAATTCCTCAAGTCCGACTACTTCAAGCCGAACCTCGGTGAGGCGTACTGCCGCGCCGTCCAGGAGCGCATGCTGGGCGGCGCCCGCAAGGCCCTCATCCAGTCCTTCGGGACCGATCCGCAGACCGTCGTCGAGCACTGTCTGTCCGCGTCCCGGCTCCGCAAGCGCCGCGACACCAAACTCACCGTCATCACCGCCGTGTTCGGCTTCCTCTTCCTGCCCGGCATGCTGCTGTGGGTCATCGCGTTCCGGCTGCGCGACCACCTCGCCGGCACCAAGGACAAGGCGCTCTCCGCGCTGGGCAACGCACTGTTCCCGATCATCGGGATCGTGGCGCTGATCGCCGCGGTCAACGTCGATCTCACCGGCTTCCTGGCGCTCTACGTCCTGTTGGCGATCGTCGCCCCGGTCGTCGGCTGGTACCTCGCCAAGCAGATCGCCGAGGCCTCCGCCAAGGACATGCGGGCCCGTTGGGAGGGGCTGCTGTCGGGCGGCGGTGTCATCGCCAAGATCCCCGAGGCCGTGCCGAAGAACCCCAGCGAGACCTCCCGCGAGGCGCTCCGCCAGGGTCTGGAGAAGCTCACCGCCGAGCAGCACTCCAACTCGGTCTTCTACGCGGGCCCCAAGGGCATCCTCGGCATGGGGACCCGCTGGGGCAGCTGGCAGCTGGCGGAGGAGCTCGTCTCCAAGGACCCCGGCAAGGAGTTCCACCGGTTCCGCAGCTGGGACGTGATCCGGGCGATCCACGACCAGCTCAAGATGCTGGAGCGCGGCCCGCTGAACACCGGGGGGTTCCCCACCCCGTCGGTCACCCACTGGATCGTGTCCCCCGTCGGCGAGAAGGCGGACTCGGTCTCCCGCCCGGCCGGCGAGGATGTCGCCACCTTCCAGGTCAAGCCGCACGAGATACAGCGGATCTGCAACCACCAGCAGTTCGGCAGCGGTGACCGGCACTACCTGGGCGTCCAGTTCGTCCTGTGGGACGGCCAGCTGATCATCACCATGATGATCACGGTCACGGTGCTCCACGAGACACTGCGCATCGAGGTCACCGGCCACGCCCTCGGCCCGGTCCACTCGCTCTTCACCAGCAAGCCCTCGGCCCCGACCAAGACGGTCAACAAGACCGTGCGGTTCTGGGAGACCCGGGACATCAAGCTGCCGCTGGTGGAGTCCAGCGAGGTCGTCCGCCTCGCCCTGCGCGCCCCGTTCACCTGGTATCCGCCGCTGCTGGACTACCTGGGCGGGAAGATCGCCCTGCCCGAGCCCTTCGGTCTGCGGCACGCCTGGGCGGAGCAGCCGTGGCGCCACCGCTTCATGGCCGACGACGCGATGCGCGCCGCGACGCCCGTGCTGCGCGCCGTGCACAACGCGGCCCTGCGGGTCCTCGCGGAGAACGGCGTCGACACCGAGCGCTTCGACAACCGCTCGATGGTGCTGAGCGGTGCGGTGCAGGACCCGAGCCCGCGCAAGGCCGACCTGTACGACGCGTAGCCGCCGGCCCCTCCGGACGTACGCCCGAAGGCCGCCCCCCGACGCGGGGGCGGCCTTCGGGTTTCCGGTCCCGGCCCGGTCCGGTCAGTCGACCGGCCAGGCGTCGGCCAGCATCTTGCGCGTGTCGGCGAGCAGCTGCGGCAGCACCTTCGTGTGCCCGACCACGGGCATGAAGTTGGTGTCCCCGCCCCAGCGCGGCACCAGGTGCTGATGCAGGTGGGCCGCGATCCCGGCACCCGCCACCGCACCCTGGTTCATGCCGATGTTGAATCCGTGTGCCCCGGACGCCGCGCGCAGCGCCACCATGGCCCGCTTGGTGAAGTCGGCCAGCTCCATGGTCTCCGGCCCGTCCAGCTCCGTGTAGTCGGCCACGTGCCGGTAGGGCACCACCATCAGGTGACCGCCGTTGTACGGGTACAGGTTCAGCACGGCGTAGACGTGCTCGCCGCGGGCGACGACGAGCCCGTCCTCGTCCGAATTCGACGGGATGCCGCAGAACGGACAGCCGTCACCCGCCTCCGGGCCGGTCGGCTTGTTCTCCCCCTGGATGTACGCCATCCGGTGGGGCGTCCACAGGCGCTGGAACGCGTCGGGCGTCCCCACTCCGATCTGCTGTTCCGGCTCACTCGTCATGCGGATCAGCATATTGCTTCGCTCCGCGGGTGCGTGTCGTCGGGGGCACACCCGTCGGCGTACGGCGATGCTGAGGCGATGAGCGACCCGTCCGCCGCCTCCGCCCCGCCCCGCCTCCGGCGTTGGGAGCAGCACACCGAGGTGCCGCTCTTCGGTGTCTCGCTGCTCTTCCTGCTGGGTTACGCGATCCACGTCCTGGCCCCCGAGGACCTGGGGATCGTGCGGGATCTCGGCCTCGCCCTCGTGGGCGCGGGCTGGCTGGTCTTCGCGGCGGACTACGCCGTGCGGCTCCGGCTCAGCGGCCTTCGGCACCGATTCGTCCGGGTGCACTGGCTGGACACGCTCGTGCTGCTGCTTCCGCTGCTGCGGCCGCTGCGCCTGATCCACATCTACACCGTGGTCCAGCGGGGCCGGGAGAGGCCGCGGCTGAGCCTGTACGCCCGGGTGATCAGTTACGCGGGGGCCGCCGCCCTGCTGCTCGGGTTCACCGCCGCGCTCTGCGTCTACCAGCTGGAGCACCGGGCGCCGCAGACCTCGATCCACACCTTCGGCGATGCCGTGTGGTGGGCGTGCGAGACGCTGACGACCGTGGGGTACGGGGACGCGGTACCGGTCACCGCGGGCGGCCGGGTCGTGGCGTCGGGGCTGATGATCTGCGGGCTCGCGCTGCTGGGGGCGGTGACGGGTTCGTTCTCGTCGTGGCTGATGCAGGTGTTCCGCCGGGAGGACGAGACGAGGCCCCCGGAGAGCGGGTAGCGCTCCGGGGGCCTCGTGCGAGGTACCGGTCAGACCTGGACGCGGTCCTCCACGGCCTTGCGGATCTTGGCGATGGCGTCCTCGACCGGGATGCCGTTCTCCTGCGACCCGTCGCGGTAGCGGAAGGAGACGGCACCGTTCGCCATGTCCTCGTCGCCCGCGATGATCATGAAGGGCACCTTGGCCTTCTGCTGGTTGCGGATCTTCTTCTGCATCCGGTCGGAGGAGGCGTCCACCTCGACCCGCAGCCCCTGCTTGCGGGCCTTGGCCGCGAACTCCTGGAGGTACGGGACGTGCGCGTCGCCGATCGGGATGCCGACCGCCTGGACCGGGGCGAGCCAGACCGGGAAGGCGCCCGCGTAGTGCTCCAGGAGCACCGCGAAGAAGCGCTCGATGGAACCGAACAGGGCACGGTGGATCATGACCGGGCGCTGCTTGGTGCCGTCGGGGCCGGTGTACTCGAGGTCGAAGCGCTCGGGGAGGTTGAAGTCGAGCTGCACGGTCGACATCTGCCAGGTGCGGCCGATGGCGTCCTTGCACTGCACCGAGATCTTCGGGCCGTAGAACGCGGCACCGCCCGGGTCCGGGACCAGCGGCAGGCCCTGCTTCTCGGCGACCTGGCGCAGCGTCTCGGTGGCCTCCTCCCAGATCTCGTCGGAGCCGACGAACTTCTCCGGGTCCTTGGTGGAGAGCTCCAGGTAGAAGTCGGTCAGACCGTAGTCGCGGAGCAGGTTCAGGACGAAGGTGAGCGTCCGGTCGAGCTCCTCGGCCATCTGCTCCTTGGTGCAGTAGATGTGCGCGTCGTCCTGCGTGAAGCCGCGCGAGCGGGTCAGGCCGTGCACCACGCCGGACTTCTCGTACCGGTAGACCGTGCCGAACTCGAAGAGGCGCAGCGGGAGTTCACGGTAGGAACGGCCGCGCGCGTCGAAGATCAGGTTGTGCATCGGGCAGTTCATCGGCTTGAGGTAGTAGTCCACCCCGTCGTCGAGCTGCATGGGGGGGTACATGCCGTCGGCGTACCAGTCCAGGTGGCCGGACTTCTCGAAGAGCTTGCCCTTGGTGGCGTGCGGGGAGTAGACGAACTCGTAGCCCTCCTCCTCGTGACGGCGGCGCGAGTAGTCCTCCATGGCGCGGCGGATGATGCCGCCCTTGGGGTGGAAGACCGCGAGGCCGGGGCCGATCTCGTCGGGGAAGGAGAAGAGGTCCAGCTCGTTGCCGAGCTTGCGGTGGTCGCGCTTGGCGGCCTCCTCCAGGAACTCCAGGTGCGCCTTCAGCTCCTCCTTGGTGGGCCAGGCGGTGCCGTAGATGCGCTGGAGCATCGGGTTCTTCTCGCTGCCGCGCCAGTACGCCGCGGCGTTGCGCATCAGCTTGAACGCCGGGATGAATCGGGTGGTCGGCAGGTGCGGACCCCGGCAGAGGTCCTTCCAGCACAGCTCGCCGGTCTTCGGGTCGAGGTTGTCGTAGATGGTCAGCTCGCCGCCGCCCACCTCGACGTCCGCGCCGTCGTCCGAGGACGCGGAGCCCTTGATCCCGATGAGCTCCAGCTTGTACGGCTCGGCGGCCAGCTCCTCGCGGGCGTCCTCGTCCGTCACGACCCGGCGGGAGAAGCGCTGGCCGCGCTTCTGGATCTCCTGCATCTTCTTCTCGATGGCCTTGAGATCCTCGGGCGTGAACGGCTTCTCGACATCGAAGTCGTAGTAGAAGCCGTCCTTGACCGGCGGGCCGATGCCCAGCTTGGCCTCGGGGAAGAGCTGCTGCACGGCCTGCGCCATCACGTGGGCGGTGGAGTGCCGCAGGATGTTCAGGCCGTCCTCGGAGGAGATCTCCACGGGCTCGACGACCTCGCCGTCGGCGACGGTGTACGCGAGGTCCTTCAGCTCGCCGGCGACCCGGGCGGCGACGACGGTGCGCTCGCCGGCGAAGAGCTCGGCTGCCGTAGTGCCCGTCGTCACCACGCGCTCTTCCCGCTCGGAATCGCGTTGAATGGTCACACGGACGTCTGACACCGGTCTCTCCTGACTCAGGGGGCGCACCCGCATTCCTCTAGCGCGTGCCAGGAGAATCGTACCGAGCCGACGGCCTCCCGTGCGAAAAGGGCCGGGACCGCCCCCGTCATTCGCCGCCGCAGGCCTCCTCGAAGCAGTCGAGGTTCTCGTGGAGGGACTTCATCAGCCGGTCCCGTTCCGCGTCGTCGACCCGTACGGGCACGACCTGTGCGGTGCGGGTCAGCCGCCGGAAGCCGTCGTGGCTCTCCAGCCTGCCCTCCACCCGGATCGGCAGCCCGACCAGGTGGGCGTGGCCCGCGATCCGGTACGCCTCCTCGTCCAGCTCCAGCCGCACGTGCGGCACCTCGGCGCCCGCCAGCACCCGCAGCCGCACGACCCCGGGACCGCCCGGAGCCGCGCGGCGCAGCCGGACGACGGCGCCGGTGATCCGCACGGTCTCGGGCGGCTCGTCCCTGAGGTAGCGGGCGCCCGCCCGGCGCAGTGCGGGCAGGTCCCCCGGGGAGAACTCCACCGGCTCGGGGCGGGCCGGGCAGCCCTCGGGCGGCCCCGCGGCGGGCGCCCAGTCCAGGGCGATGCCCGCCCCCTCCGATCCCCTCACCAGCGCGACGAGCGCCTGGGTCAGTTCGCGGCTGACGCCCGCCGCGACGGCCGTGTCGAAGGCTTCGAAGCCGCCGGTGGCGCGCTGGTAGTCCACGGCCTCGCGGGTGGCGTGCAGGGCCCGGTGGAGCCGTACGGCAACGGCCCGTCCCGAGGTGACCGGCACGAAGGCGGCGAGCTCGCGGCCGCCGGGCGCGGGTTCGACCAGGACGCCGTCGAGCGCCGCCCTCGCCCGGCGCCGGTGGCGTGCGCCGTGGTATCCGGCGGTGGAGCGTACGGCGAGGGCTCCGGCGAGCAGGATCTGCCGGGCGGCGGTGTGCAGCCGTTCCGCGCCGGTCCAGGCGGTCGCGCCCGCGACCGGCTCGGGGGCCTCACGCCACCAGCGGATCTCGTCGCTGGGCACGGCGAGGGAGAGCAGCACCTCACGGGCGCGGGGCAGCGCGCTGCGGGCCAGCGCGGTGAGCGCCTCGGCGAGAAGGTCCTCGCTGTCGGGGAAGGCGGTGGTGTCGGGGACCAGGAGGCTCGCCGCGCCGCCGGAGGGTCCCGGCGGGGTCCAGCGGCCGTACCGTCCGGGGACGCCGCCGCGGCGCAGCCAGCCGTGGCGGCCGAGCAGGGCTCCCAGGACCGCCGGGTCGACCCCGGCCGGGTCGGGGATGTCACCGGGCGGCCGGGCGGGGCCGGGCCGCGGTCCCCCGGGGCCGGCGGGCCGCCGTCGGGCGGCCGACGGGGGCGCCGCGCGGTTCTCGTCCATCGGCCGGTGCATCAGGGCCTCCCTCCCGCCCCCACGCGGGTCATGATCTCGCAGAGCGCCCGGTCGTCGAAGATGCGCGAGGTCGGGACGCGCACGGTGGTCCGCTGCCGTCCGGTCACCGGGTGACCGGCCAGGTTGGTCCAGTAGCAGCAGTGCCGCAGGTCGAGCCGGTCGTGCCCGGCCCGCAGCCAGTCGTCCTGGCTGCGCGGCACGATCATCACGACGAGGATCTTGTGCACCGACACGGGGGTCCGGGCGAGCTTCACGAGGTGGGCGTTGTCGAGTGTGAACGCGAACGTCGGTCCCGGCGGTCGCGGCGGGATCTGGTAGGTGCACTTGAGCTGCACCTTGATGGTCACTTCGTCGTCCACGGCATGGCCGGGGGCGCCGTGGCTGACGTGCCAGTCGATGCCGTTGTCGGGGAAGGGCTGCGACAGGGAGCATCCCGCCGCTGCCGCGACCGCGTGCAGATAACCCACCTGGAGCGTCTCCATGCAGGCGGTGGTGGCGAGTGTGCCGCGCAGCGGTTCGGTCCGCTGCGGCAGCAGCCCGCTCGGTTCGGGCTTCGCGAGCGCCATGGCTGCGGGTGCCTTCCGGGCTGTGGCGATCGGTTTCTCGGGGCCGGGGCGACGGGCAACTCCCGTACCCCACACCTGTGTTGTCACCGCACCGGACCGTCCGCAAACGGCGTATCAGGCAAAGGGCGCGGGTATTACCGAACCGGGCAGAGGGACAGCACCATCTGCCGTCCGGGTGCGAGGAGTTCGGGGATGACGTATTGGTACGAAGGCCCACTGGCCGCTTTCGACACCGAGACGACGGGGGTCGACGTCGAGGGGGACCGGATCGTGTCGGCCGCCCTCGTCGTCCAGGACGCGACGGGCGGGCGGACGCGCGCCACCCGCTGGCTGGTCAACCCGGGGGTGCCGGTGCCTCCGGCGGCGACCGGGATCCACGGCCTGACCGACGAGCACCTCCAGCACAACGGGCGCTGGCCGGCGCCCGTGATGGAGGAGATAGCCCGCGCCCTGGCCGAGCACTGCGCGGCCGGGCGCCCCCTGGTCGTGATGAACGCCCCGTTCGACCTGACGTTGCTCGACCGGGAGCTGAAGCGCCATCGCGCCTCGTCGCTCGGCGCCTATCTGCAGAACTCACCGCTGTGCGTGCTCGATCCGCATGTGCTCGACAAACACCTGGACCGCTACCGCAAGGGCAGGCGCACCCTCACCGACCTCTGCGCGCTCTACGGCGTTTCCCTCGAGGGCGCCCATGACGCCGAGGCCGACGCGATGGCCGCGCTGGACCTGGTACGGGCGGTGGGGCGGCGGTTCTCGTCCCGCCTGGACCGTCTGACCCCGCCGGAGCTGCACACCCTCCAGGCGGTCTGGTACGCGGCGCAGGCACGTGGGCTGCAGGCGTGGTTCGCGAAGAACGGCACGGCCGAGACGGTGGACCCGGCGTGGCCGCTGCGCCCGGCGCTACCGACCGCGGCGTGACCGGGAGTTCGGGAAGGGGGTCCGGCCGACCGGTGCCGGACACGTGAAAGCCGGTCCGTCGATTCTGCTGACGGACCGGCTTTCCCCGGTGTGGGCGATACTGGGTTCGAACCAGTGACCTCTTCGGTGTGAACGAAGCGCTCTCCCACTGAGCTAATCGCCCGGGAACGGGTTGAACCATACAGGGCTCTGCGGCTCCTGTTCAAACTCGCCCCAGCCGGGCCAGCAGCCCCCGGCGTCCGGCGCGCATCATCAGGGCGTGGTTGACCCGGAACACCGGCCTTCCGGGCACCGCGAGCAGCCGCATCAGCCGCCTGCGCACCTCGACCTCCTGCTCGTAGACGGCCCGGCTGCCGTCGCCGTGCGCGGTGACCGTCCACCGGGCCCAGCCGACCAGATCGCCGCCGAGCACGGCCTCCACCGTCCGGGCCCGCGGATCGCGGCGGCTTTCGCGGACGGTGATGACGAGTTCGTACGGCAGGAAGGCGCGGATCCGGGTGGTTCCGGTCACCCCGTCGGCCGAGACGACCTCGCGGAACTGCGGCCACCAGCGCGGGTACCGGTCGGCCCGTTCGAGAATCCCGTACACGGTGTCGGGCGGAGCGGGCAGGTCCCAGGTACTCACGAAGCGGTAGTGGTTCCAGTCCATGGGCCCAGTCTGCGCGTACTCAGCCGGCGAACTGAGTATCCGAGCGCATGTACGAGTCCGTGGCGCACGCCACACTCGCGTTCATGGAACATGTGCCGCCGCCCGCCGAGGAATTGGCGCTCCTCGACCGTGAACTGGCCAGGCTCGACGCCCGCCGGTCGCACCTGCTGGTCCGCCGCGCCTGGCTGTTGAGCGTGCTGACGCCGCCCACCGCCTCTCCCGTGCCGCCGGCCGCGCCGTACGCGGCCCCGCTCGGCCCCTCCCCGCAGGGCCCGTTCGCGGCTCCCGCCGCGCGGACCGGCACGGGCGGCGCGCAGAACGTGCTGCTCACCCTCGGCGGCCTGCTGCTGGCCGTCGCGGCGATCGCGTTCACCCTGGTGAGCTGGGGGCACATGGGGATCGCCGGACGCTCGGCGGTGCTCGGCGTGGTGACGCTCGCGGCGCTCGCGGGCCCCGCCGCGCTGCTGCGCCGCGGGCTGTCCGCGACCGCCGAGTCGCTCGGCGCCCTGGCGTGCCTGCTGATGGTGCTCGACGCCTACGCGCTGCACCGGGTGGCGATGCCGCAGGCCGGTGCGGCGGGGTTCGCCGCGGCCTCCTCGGCGGTGCTCGCGGCGGCCTGGGGCGGGTACGGGCTGTGGCTCGGGCGGCTGCGGCTGCCGCTGCCGCTCGCGGTGGTGACCGCTCAGCTGCCGTTGGTGCTGTGGGCGTGGTCGGCGGGTGCGGGCGCCTCGGGATTCGGCTGGGCACTGCTGGGGACGGCGGCACTGGACTGCGCGCTCGCGGTACGGGGCCGGGGCACTCCGGTCCGGGTGACCGCCTGCGCGGGTGCCTGGACCACCGGGCTGCTGGGGCTGCTGGTGGCACTGACGCAGTCGCTGGCCGCCCGTTCGGTGCCGGACGCGGTGGAGCCGGCCGCGCTGCTGCTCGCGGGGGCGGCGATCGCCCTGACCGGCGCGTGGCGGGCGCCCGGGGCGCTCGCCGTGGCCGGCGGTGTGTCGGCCGGGCTGTGCGCGGTGGCCGCGGTGGGCGGGGTGCTCTGCGCGGAAATGGACCGGGGCTGGTCGGTGCCGGTGTACCTGCTGTGCGGTGCGGCACTGCTGGGTGCGGTGCGCGCGCCGTTGCCGCGGCCGGTCGGGCGGGGGCTGGGCTGGGCCGCCTCCGGGGTGGGCGCGGCGGCGGTGCTGGCCGCGGCGCCGCTGGCCGTCCTGTCGCTGCTGGGCCCGGTGTCGCAGCTGGCCCGGGTGTGGTCCGGGGCCCCCGAGGACGGGGCCCGGGGCGCGCTGGGGGTGACCGGTTCGGCGTGGTCGGCGACGGCCGCGGCCCCGGTGACGCTGCTGACGGCGGCCGCGCTGCTGGGGGCGGCGTACCGCTGGCGGGACCGGCTGGTGCGGATGGCCGGGCCGGCGTTCCGGCCGGGCCCGGCCGGGTGGGGTGCGGCGGGGGCCGCCGCCCCGGCGCTGTGCTGGGCGGGGCTCGTCACGCTGCCCGCGGTGCTGGGGTTCTCGTACCCGGCGGCCGTGGCGGCGCAGTCGGTGCTGGTGGCCGGGGCGCTCGCGGTGGCGGTGGGGTGCCTGCGCCGGGGTACGGAACCGGCCGGCTGGACGGTGCTGGTGTGCGGCCTGGCCGGGGCGGTGAGCCTGGGCCTCCTGTCGCTCGCCGAGGAGTCCGCCACGTACCCGGTGTTCGCGTTGCTGCTGGTGGCGCTCGCGGCGGTCGCGGTGCTGCTGGACGGTCCGGCCAAGGCGGTGCACGCGCTGCGGGTCGCCCAGGCGGTGTCCGCGTGCGGGGCCGTGGTGTGCGCGACGGTGCTGGCCCGGGCTGCCGGGGCGTCGCTGGAGCCGGCCGACTACCGGGCGGCGCCCCTGCTGCTGGCCGTGACCGCGGTGACGGTGCTGCTCGGGGCCCGGCTGCGGGACCGTCCGGTGGTGGCCCCGGCGGTCGAGCTGGCCGGTGCCGTTCCGGCCGTACTGGCGGTGCTCATGGCCGTACCGGACCGGCCGTTCCTCGCGCTGGTGCTCGCGCTGTGCGGGGTGCTGGCGGCGGGGACCGCGGTACGGGCCGAACGGCGGCCCGCGGCCGGGTATCTGGCGGTGGCGCTGTTCGTCCTGGCTGCCTGGGTACGGCTGACGGCCTCGGGGGTCACGACCCCGGAGGCGTACACCCTGCCGGTGACGGTGCCCGCGCTGGCGGTCGGTGTGCTGCGGCGGCGCCGCGATCCGTCGGCCTCGTCCTGGACGGCGTACGGGGCGGGACTCGCCACGACGCTGGTCCCGAGCCTCGTCGCGGCCTGGCTGGACCCCGACTGGCCGCGCCCGCTGCTGCTCGGCGCGGCCGCCCTGGTGATCACCCTGGCGGGCGCCCGGCTGCGGCTCCAGGCCCTGCTGCTGATCGGCGGCACGGTGCTGGCCCTGGACGCCGTCCACGAGCTGGCGCCCTATGTGGTCCAGGTCGTCGGCGCGCTCCCCCGCTGGCTGCCGCCCGCCCTGGCCGGAGTGCTGCTGCTGGTGGTGGGGGCGACGTACGAACAGCGACTGCGCGACGCACGGCGGCTGAAGAAGAGCGTGGTCCGAATGCGCTGACGGTGCGTCGTCCCGGGGCTGGTGAAGAAGTGGCCACGGTGAACTCGACCGGAAAATGCAGCAGTTCATGCCCGTCACGGACACCGGGGAATTCCCGGACGACCCGAGGCGATTGCCCGCCGGACCCGGGGAAGAAGTCCTTCCGGAAATTCCCCGGGTCCCGGAAAGCCAAGAAATCCCTGCGGGACCGTACGGCCGCGTGATCTCCACCGCGGCACCGGGCGAAATCCGAAGGGCCGCCCGGGCCGGGGAAACGCCGGGGAAACGCAGAGGGCCCGTGAGACTCTTTGGTCTCACGGGCCCTCTGTCCGGGTGGGCGATACTGGGTTCGAACCAGTGACCTCTTCGGTGTGAACGAAGCGCTCTCCCAC
>NZ_JBHJQP010000093.1:0-30855 GCF_042262625.1 Streptomyces sp. NPDC056347
ATGTTTTCCCGTAATCGGGACAACACAACACGAGAGCGGAACAACCAGTCGGAATAGGACCGGTCGTTCACAGCGTCCTCGCTGTGTAATTGCCTGCCGGACCATCAAGGTCCTGCAGGACTTTCAAAGGAACCACCAACCTGCCGTAGCAGGCCGGGGTATCAACATATCTGGCGTTGACTTTTGGCACGCTGTTGAGTTCTCAAGGAACGGACGCTTCCTTTGTACTCACCCTCTCGGGCTTTCCTCCGGGCTTTTCCCTTCGGTCTTGCGTTTCCGACTCTATCAGACTCTCTCGAGTGCCGATTCCCAGTCGAAGTGGGTTTCGCTTTCCAGTTCCTCGCTTTCGCGATTCCCTTTCCGGCGGTTCCAACCTTACCAGACTCTTTCTCGTTCCGTTTCCGGTCCGAATTTGAATTCCGGTGACCTGCTGGAAGGTCTTTGCCTTTCGGCTGATCCGACTTTATCAGAAACATTCGGCCGGAAAATCGGCTTCGCGATTCGAGGTGAAGGATCGGCGGCTCCGCGGAAATTTCATTCCCGTCGAGAGCGAGATAGACGTTAACTGTTGAGATCGAACTTGTCCAGTTCGACGCAACCCGTAAAATCTACCTCCCCGCAGCGGCCGTGTCAATGGCTTTCTGGGGCAAGGAGCAGACTAGCAGGTCAGCGGGGTGAGACGCACATCAGCCGACCGTCGGGGACTGGGTACTGCGTTCCGCAGGATCAAGATCCCCACGTCACCGGCTCGTGCGGCGCGCCCGCCCAGGACCACGGGTATCGACGTACACGTAACAAGGCCTTCGATGACGCCGGAGGTGAGGAGGACCGGTGCGGGGCCGGTGGTCATACCGATCGCGGACCGGCTCTGTTTCGCGAGGGCCGCGCGTCGGCTCCGGGGGCCCGGGCGTTATCCGTCCAGGTCCGGGCTGCGAAGGACCCCGCGGGATGGCTGGAGTAGTGGCTCTCTTATCTACCCCTGCCGGGCTGGTCATGCGGCGGAGATCGTCCGGGCGCCGATGGGCGACTGGGCTGGAGCGGGGGAAGAGGGGTGGCCGTGCGGTTTCGGTGCCTCGCCTCCTTCTTGCTGGTGCTGGTGCTGGTGGGGACGCTGAGCCACGGGCGTTCGTCGGGGAGGGTTGCGTGCGGGACGACGGGGCCGATCCGCTTCCGGCACGCGTTGGTGCGCGGAGCCATGAGGCTCGTCGAGATCCTGATGACGCTGCGGGCCGTCCGCGCATGCCGCCTCGCTGGTGTCGGAGCCTGGGCGGCGTCTCGGGAACGTGTTCGCGGGGACTCTGGCCGCAGGAGCGGGAGTGGGTGTCGGCGAGGTGGTCGGCGTTCGTACCGCCTCCGCCGCCCTGGCTGGTCGGGCGGTTCGCGGGGCTCGGTCCGTCGGCGGTGCCGGACTCGTTGTGGTTGGCCGTGCGGCGGCTGGATGCGCGGGTGGCGGGGCGGACCGGAGTTCCGGTGCCGGAGGGGGTGCCGGCCTGGGCGTATCTGGCGGCGGTCGTGAACGAGCGGCAGGCACGGGGCCGTGCGCGGGACCCGGTGGCGGGTCGGTGGCCGGTTCGCCGGTGAGCGGGGCGCCTGGAGGCGGGGGCTGTCGGTGGGGAGGCGGGATGGGCGGTGCCGACGCCTGCAACGGGGGGCGTGCCGCCTGCGTGGGCCGGGCGGCTCCTGGGGTCGGTGTCCGTACTGCCATCGTCCGGCCGGAGACCGGGGCGCGCGGCGTCCGGTACGTGCGGTCGCAGGGCGGAGGATCGTCCTCGTACTGGGCGCACGAGGACGGCTCCGGCGGCGCGGCGGGCACGCAGGCCGGGCATCGCACGGCGGGCAGCGGCTCGAAGACGGAACGGAACGCCTAGCTCGGTGAGGGTGGGGAGTCCAGGTCTTCGAGTTCGATGCCCGGGGCCGCGAGGACCACGTCGCCCGCGAGGTGCACGGTGTGCTGCTCGCCGGTGTCCAGGGCGCTGACCTGGTATTCGTCCACCGTCAGGGGGCCGTTGTCAGTGGCGTGCGCTTCACTGTTCACCAGGGCCCAGGACTGGTCGACGGTGCGGGGTGCGAGGACCGGGTCGGTGAAGGCGACCAGGCGGACGCGCGTCGCGGGGGAATCGGGGGTGAGGCGCAGCAGTCGTGCGGTGGCGACGAGAAATGCGGGCGAAGTGCCGGTGAAGGCGTGCGCGCGGACATTGCCTTCGGTGGCACGGATGCCGGCCGGGTCGGTACGGACCCAGGTGACGCCGTCGAGGGCGGCGCCGCGGACCTGCCAGCTCGCGGTGTGGAGTTCGAGACGGATGGGGCGGCCGAGGTCGTCGAGGGTGAGGTCGACGGAGCCGAGATGGTCGCCGGACGGGGTGGTGGTCCGGGAGAGGTAGCGCCAGCCGGAAGGACCGGGTGCGCAGTGGAAGTGTTCTTCGCCGAGGGGGGTGTGATCGTGGGGATCGTGGAGCGAATATCGGCCGCGGGGCATGGGGTCCTTCGGGGTTCCTCGGGCTGAGCGGGCGGCGCGGTACGGGGCAGGCCCCCGGCACGGGGGTGCGGGGGCCTGCGCTCGTAGCTGCTGCCGAAGCGGTTCCGTCCGTCGGCGTTCCGTCCGTCAGCGGCCGGGCATCACTGACCGGTGGGTGGTGACGTGCGAGGGCGCTGACGGGCAGGACCCGTACGGGATCAGTAGCGGTAGTGGTCGGGCTTGTACGGACCCTCGACCTCGACGCCGATGTACGCGGCCTGCTCGGGGCGGAGCGTCGTGAGCCTCACGCCGAGGGCGTCGAGGTGGAGACGGGCGACCTTCTCGTCCAGGTGCTTGGGCAGCACGTAGACGTCGGTCGGGTACTCCTCGGGCTTGGTGAACAGCTCGATCTGGGCCAGGGTCTGGTCCGCGAACGAGTTGGACATGACGAACGAGGGGTGGCCGGTGGCGTTGCCCAGGTTCAGCAGACGGCCCTCGGAGAGCACGATGAGGACCTTGCCGTCGGGGAAGGTCCAGGTGTGGACCTGCGGCTTGACCTCGTCCTTGACGATGCCCTCGATCTGCGCGAGACCGGCCATGTCGATCTCGTTGTCGAAGTGGCCGATGTTCCCGACGATGGCCTGGTGCTTCATCTTGGCCATGTCGGAGGCCATGATGATGTCCTTGTTGCCCGTGGTGGTGACGAAGATGTCGGCCTGGCCGACGACGTCGTCGAGGGTGGCGACCTGGTAGCCGTCCATCGCCGCCTGGAGGGCGCAGATCGGGTCGATCTCCGTGACGATGACCCGGGCGCCCTGGCCGCGGAGGGACTCCGCGCAGCCCTTGCCCACGTCGCCGTAGCCGCAGACGACGGCGGTCTTGCCGCCGATCAGGACGTCCGTGGCGCGGTTGATGCCGTCGATCAGCGAGTGACGGCAGCCGTACTTGTTGTCGAACTTGGACTTGGTGACGGCGTCGTTGACGTTGATCGCCGGGAAGAGGAGGGAGCCGTCGCGGTGCATCTCGTAGAGACGGTGCACACCGGTCGTGGTCTCCTCGGTGACGCCGCGGATCTCGGAGGCCAGCCGCGTCCACTTCTGCGGGGACTCGCCGAGGGTGCGGTTGAGCAGCGTGAGGATGTGGGCGTACTCCTCGCTGTCCGCGGTCGACGGGTCCGGGGCGGCGCCCGCCTTCTCGAACTCGACGCCCTTGTGGACGAGGAGGGTGGCGTCACCACCGTCGTCGAGGATCATGTTCGGGCCGCCGGTGGGGGTGTTCGGCCAGGTCAGGGCCTGCTCCGTGCACCACCAGTACTCCTCCAGCGTCTCGCCCTTCCAGGCGAAGACCGGGACGCCCGCCGGGGCGTCCGGGGTGCCGTTCGGGCCGACGGCGATGGCCGCGGCGGCGTGGTCCTGGGTGGAGAAGATGTTGCAGGAGGCCCAGCGGACCTCGGCGCCGAGGGCGACCAGGGTCTCGATCAGCACGGCGGTCTGCACCGTCATGTGCAGCGAGCCGGTGATCCGGGCGCCGGCCAGCGGCTGCGCGGCGGCGTACTCCTTGCGGATGGACATCAGGCCGGGCATCTCGTGCTCGGCGAGGGTGATCTCCTTGCGACCGAAAGTCGCGAGGGAGAGGTCGGCGACCTTGAAGTCCTGTCGGTTGGCGACCGTCGTCATAACGGGCTGCTCCTCGTAAAGGGGTCGAGGCGGGTACGGATGGCTCTGCGGCGGCGGGCACACGAATGCCCGGGCGCTCGCAGCGCAGTCCGTCGGAGGCCCTCTCTCCCTCGGCCGGTCCAGGCGTTCGGACCGATCGACCGCCATCAGCAGCGACGTCTGACACTGCCGTCGAATCTACACCGGTCGGCCCGGCCTCTCCCAGTCCGTCCCCGGGCCGGGAGCGGCCGGAAACGGCGGGAGGGGGCCGTTCCCGGCCGGCGGAGAAGCGGCGACGGCTGGTGAGGGAGGGTGGGCCGGAGGAGAGGGGCGGGGGTCAGTGACCGGAGTCGGCCGGGGGCTTCGGGGTGGTGCCGGGGGTACCGCCCGGGGCCTTGGCCGGGTTGATTCCCGCCGCGGCGGCGGCCTCGCTGTAGATGTCCGGTTCCAGGTAGATGACCCGGGCGATCGGGACCGCCTCGCGGATGCGGTTCTCGGCGGCGTTGATGGCGTTGGCCACCTCGGTGGCCGTGTCGTCGTGCTGCACCGCGATCTTGGCGGCCACGAGCAGTTCCTCCGGGCCGAGGTGGAGCGTGCGCATGTGGATGACGCCGGTGACGGTGTCGCCGTCGACGACCGCGGCCTTGATCTTCTCGACCTGGTCGGTGCCCGCGGCCTCGCCGAGCAGGAGGGACTTCGTCTCGGCGGCGAGCACGATCGCGATGGCGATCAGCAGGAGGCCGATGCAGAGGGTGCCGATGCCGTCCCAGACGCCGTCACCGGTCGCGAGGGAGAGGCCGACGCCGCCGAGGGCGAGCACCAGACCGATCAGCGCGCCGAAGTCCTCCAGGAGGACGACGGGGAGCTCGGGGGCCTTGGCCCGGCGGATGAACTCCCGCCAGGACAGCGAGCCGCGGGTCTCGTTGGACTCCTTGATGGCCGTACGGAAGGAGAAGCCCTCGGCGATGACGGCGAAGACGAGAACGCCGACCGGCCAGTACCAGGCCTCCAGCTCGTGCGGGTTCCTGATCTTCTCGTAGCCCTCGTACACCGCGAACATGCCACCGACCGAGAAGAGAACGATGGAGACGAGGAAGGCGTAGATGTACCGCTCGCGGCCGTAGCCGAAGGGGTGCTGGGGGGTGGCCTCGCGCTGTGCCTTCTTGGCACCGAGCAGCAGCAGGCCCTGGTTGCCGGAGTCGGCGACCGAGTGGACGCTCTCCGCGAGCATCGACGACGAACCGCTGAACAGGAACGCCACGAATTTGGCCACCGCGATCGCGAGGTTGGCGCCGAGCGCCGCCACGATCGCCTTGGTTCCGCCTGACGCACTCATCGGTGCCTGGTGTCCCTTCGTCGGTGCCGCGCCCACGGCGCCGCGTTACGGCCGGACATTGTTGCAGCAGTCGGGACGGGCGGTACGTCAGGCCACCACTGTGGCGCGGAACAGGGTTCCCGTACCGGACACTTCGGTCTTTTCGCCGGAGGGTACGAAGACGGAGGCGCCGGGGGTGAGGTCCAGCGTGCCCGCCCTCGGGGTGCCCGCGGTGCAGAGCAGGATCTGCGGGGTGTCGCGGGTCAGGTCGACGGGGGCGGCGCCGGGCGGGAGGTCGTAGCGGGAGAGCCGGAATTCGTCCACGGGCGTCTCGTACAGCTCCTCGCCGGACGGGGCGGCCTCGGGGCGCAGGATGCCGGGCTCGGCGGCCTCGAAGCGGACGATGCGCAGCAGTTCGGGCACGTCGACGTGTTTGGGCGTGAGTCCGCAGCGCAGCACGTTGTCCGAGTTGGCCATGATCTCGACGCCGAGGCCGGAGAGGTAGGCGTGCGGGACGCCCGCGCCGAGGAACAGGGCCTCGCCGGGCTGGAGTTCCACATGGTTCAGCAGCATGGCCGCGAGGACGCCGGGGTCGCCGGGGAAGTGGTGGGCGAGCCGGGCGTAGGGGGCGTACGGGCCGCCGAGGCGTTCGGCGGCGGCCGCGGCGCGGTGCACCGTCCCGGCCATCTCCGCGGGGTCGGCGCCGAGGATCGCGGTGAGGACCTCGCGCAGGGCGGCCTCCTCGGGGTGGGCGCCGAGCAGGTCGACGTACGGCTCGAGGTCGTCGACGCCGAGGGCGGCCATCGCCTCGGCCGTCTCGGCGGGGGCCCGGAAGCCGCACAGGCCGGTGAAGGGGGTGAGCGCGCAGATCAGTTCGGGCTTGTGGTTGGCGTCCTTGTACGTGCGGTGGGGGGCGTCGATCGGGACGCGGCGGCGCTCCTCGTCCGCGTAGCCCCGCCGGGCCTGGTCGAGGTCGGGGTGGACCTGGAGGGAGAGCGGGGCCCCGGCCGCGAGGAGTTTGAGGAGGAAGGGCAGGCGGGGGCCGAACTTCTCGACGGTGGCCCGGCCCAGTTCACGCTCGGGGTCGGCGGCGATGACGTCGGTGAGGGACTGCTGGACGCCGGGCCGGACGGGGTCGCCCGCCGGGCGGGTGAGGAGCGAGGGGGCGCCGGGGTGGGCGCCCATCCACAGCTCGGCCTGGGGTTCACCGGTGGGGGCGGTGCCGAGCAGTTCCGGGATGGCGGTGGTGGAGCCCCAGGCGTACGGGCGCACGGTGTTGACGAGCCGGTCCATGGTGTTCGTCCTTGTGGGATGCGTGGATCAGAAGCCGTGGCACTGGCGGGTGCGCGGGAGTGGCCTGCGGTACTGGGTCTGCGGTACTGGGTCTGCGGTGACGGTCTGCGCCGCTGGTGTGGAGACTGCGGGAGCCGGGCGTCGGCGCGGGGGACCGCAGGTGTCAGGCGTCGGTCGCGGAGGCGAGTGCCAGGTAGACGGCGGCGAAGTCGGTGACCGCGAGCAGCTCGGCGAGGGCTTCGAGTTCGGTGCCCTCCTCGGGTTCCAGTTCGCTGATCGCGGTGTCGTGGCCGAGGGCCAGCTCGCGGGCGGCCGGGGCCGCGCTCAGGCCGCCGGCGGGGCGGTCGCGGAGCAGGACGACGCGGGCGTGCAGCGGGTCCGGCTCCTCGACCCGGTCGCGGAAGAAGTCGTCGGGGTCGGCGGCCGCGGCGAGGCGCCCCGCGAGCAGGGTGCCGTGGGCGGGCAGCGCCTCGGGCAGTTCCGCGGCGAGCGCCGGGCGGCCCGCCAGCTCGGCCAGGACGGCGGCGAACCTGCGGCCGACCGGGGCGGCGGCACCGCCCTCCGTCCAGATGAGGGGCAGGCTGTCGGCGAGCTCGGCGGCGAGGGTCTTGGCCGGGTTGCTGTAGGTGGCGATGGCCGGGCCGCAGCGTTCCGCCGTACGGTCCAGGCGGTCGGCGACGCTCTGCAGCGCTTCGGCGGGGGCGGTGAGCAGGCCGACCCGGTCCAGCAGGGCGAGCAGCGGGGTGAACAGCGCCCAGAGGGTGCCCGGGCCCGCGGCCGAGGTTTCCGCGTCGTACTCGCCGTGCGGGGCGGAGGCCATCGGAACGAGGAGTCCGCGTGCTCCGTCGATCGTCTCGCGCAGCGGTGACCGGCTCGGGGCGACGGCGACGACGCTGCTGCCCCGGCGGTACGCCTGCTCGGCGAGGAGGGAGAGGCCGGGCTCGGAGCCGTCCGCCGTGACGATCAGCAGCAGGTCCATGGAACCGGCCCAGCCGGGCAGCGCCCAGCGCATCGCGCCCGCGGCGGGGGCGACCCCGGTGGGGTGGATGCGGGTGACGGGCGCGGAGGCCCCGGCGAGGGCGGTGATCAGGTCGGCGACGCCGGAGGCGGCGGTGCCGGAGCCCGCGACCAGTACGGAGCGGGGGCGGCCCTCCGGGTTCAGCGCGGCGATCCCGGCCTCGCCGGCGTTCCGGGCGGCGGTACGGACCCGGGCTCCGGCCTCGGCGGCGCCGCGGAGCAGGCCGCGGCGGTCGGCCCGGGCCAGGGCTTCCGGGGCGTCGAGCAGTGACTCGTCGAGCATGGGAAGGGTCCTCCGATCACGTGCCGGCTCCGTGCGGGGTACGGGCTCCGCTACTCGGGGCGGCGGGCCTCGTCGACGAGGAGGACGGGGATGCCGTCCCGTACCGGGTAGGCCAGCTTGCAGTCGTCGCCGGTGCAGACCAGCTCGGGGGTGTCGGCCGCCGTCCGGTCGTCGAGCGGAGAGTGGCAGGCCGGGCAGGCGAGGATCTCCAGGAGGCCGGCTTCGAGCGGCATGGGTCGGTTCCCTTCGGACAGCGGATCGGGCCACGTCAGCCTACCGCCGCGGGGCGGGGGGCGCGGGCCGGGAGGGGCCGGGGTTCCGGGACCCGGGTTTCGGAGCCCGGCCTTCAGGACCCGAGGCCTCGGAGCCTTGGACTTCGGGACGCCAGGTCTCGGGACGCCAGGTCTCGGGGCTTCGGGACTTCGGGGCTTCGGGACGCCAGGTCTCGGAACCCCGGGTCTCGGCCCTGGGTCTCGGCCCCGGGTCTCAGGATCCGGCGCGGACCAGGGCCAGCACTTCGTCCCGTACCGCCGTCATCGTCCCCTCGTCGCGTGCCTCGACGTTCAGCCGGAGCAGGGGTTCGGTGTTGGAGGGGCGGAGGTTGAACCACCAGTCGGGGCCGGTGACCGTCAGGCCGTCCAGCTCGTCGGTGGTGACGCCGTCGCGGGGTGCGTACGCGGCGCGTACGGCGGCGGTGCGGGCCTGCTGGTCGGTGACGGTGGAGTTGATCTCGCCGGAGCCGGTGTAGCGGTCGTACCGGGCGACCAGTTCGGAGAGGGGGCCCTGCTGTCCGCCGAGCGCGACCAGCACGTGGAGGGCCGCCAGCATGCCCGTGTCGGCGTTCCAGAAGTCGCGGAAGTAGTAGTGCGCGGAGTGCTCGCCGCCGAAGATCGCACCGTGCTCGGCCATCTCCGCCTTGATGAAGGAGTGGCCGACGCGGGTGCGGACCGGGGTGCCGCCGTGTTCGCGGACCACCTCGGGGACGGAGTGTGAGGTGATCAGGTTGTGGATGACGGTGCCCTCGCCGCCGTTGCGGGTCAGCTCGCGGGCGGCGACCAGGGCCGTGATCGCGGACGGGGACACGCCCTCGCCCCGCTCGTCGACGACGAAGCAGCGGTCCGCGTCGCCGTCGAAGGCGAGGCCGAGGTCGGCGCCCTCGGCAACGACACGGGCCTGGAGGTCGACGAGGTTCTTCGGGTCGAGGGGGTTGGCCTCGTGGTTCGGGAAGGTGCCGTCGAGCTCGAAGTACATCGGTACGAGTTCGAGGGGCAGCCCGGCGAAGACCGTGGGGACGGTGTGGCCGCCCATGCCGTTGCCCGCGTCGACGACGACCTTCAGCGGGCGGATCGCCGTGAGGTCGACCAGGGACAGCAGATGGGCCGCGTAGTCGGCGAGCGTGTCGCGTTCGGTGACGGTGCCGGGGACGGCGACCGGCCGCGGCGCGCCCGCCCCGGACCACTTCTCGACCAGGTCGCGGATCTCCAGCAGCCCGGTGTCCTGGCCGATGGGCGCGGCGCCCGCCCCGCAGAGCTTGATGCCGTTGTACCGCGCCGGGTTGTGCGAGGCGGTGAACATCGCGCCGGGCAGGCCCAGGCTGCCGGAGGCGAAGTAGAGCTGGTCCGTCGAGCAGAGGCCGATGAGGGTGACGTCCGCCCCGCGGGCGGCGGCCCCGCGGGCGAAGGCCCCCGAGAGGCCTGGCGAGGAGGGGCGCATGTCGTGGCCGATCACGATCGCGTCCGCGCCCAGCACCTCGACGAATGCCGCCCCGAACTGCTCGGCCAGTGCCTCGTCCCATTGGTCGGGCACCACTCCGCGCACGTCGTACGCCTTCACGATCTGCGACAGATCAGCAGCCACGGGCCGGTCCTCCTGAGGTTTCTCGGACCGCCCAACCTACCCGGGCGTGTACATACGCCGTGCTCAGGGAGGTGTCGGGTACGTATCCGGCCGAGAGTCGGAGGCCCGCCGGACTCCGCTCGGGAACCAGGGTTCCGCCCGGGAGCCGGAGGGGCGGTCAGGAGCCGGAGGGGCGGTCAGGAGTCGGGAGAACGCAGCACCCGCAGATGGCCGCGGCGCGCGACCTCCATCGGATCGGCGGCGTGCGGGCCCATGCCGCGGGTGTCGGCCGGACGCTCCTGCGGCCGCGCCGCCTCGCGTACGGCGTTGGCGAGCGCTTCGAGGTCGTCACCGCTGGGACGGCTGGGGGCGGAAGGATCGGTGAGCCGGACGACCTCCCAGCCACGAGGGGCCGTCAACCGCTCACTGTGCTCGGCGCAGAGGTCGTAGCAGTGGGGCTCGGCGTAGGTGGCGAGCGGGCCGAGGACCGCAGTCGAGTCGGCATAGACGTACGTCAGTGTCGCGACGGCAGGGCGGCCGCACGCAGTGCGCGAACAGCGACGTACAGGGCTCACGGTATTGGACGTTACCGCACTCTTGAGCGGGCTGCGACGACTCTCCCCCAGGTCACCCCACCGTGTCGCCCCGTCAGGCCCCCCGCAAGCGCCTTCCGGACACTTCTCCTGACCTGCGAGGAAGCGGAGAATCGCAGGTCCGGCCCCCTGTGATTCCGGTCTTCATTCGCTATAAAAGCCGTCATACAGCATGAGATCAGCGGTCAGGAGCAGGGCTGGAAACGAGCCCTCGGTTGGCCGGATTGTTCAGGATTGGACATGCCATTGCCCTCTGCTCGCCGCGTCGCTCGCCCCGTCCCCCCGGCGCGCGCGGAGAGTTACCCTGCGTCAGTGATGGACAGCCCCGTACCGCCCCCGCCCGAGCCGCGCCCGCGCCACCGCGACCGTCACGGCCGTGGCATGCGGGGGCCCGTCGCCCCGCCCCAGGTTCCGTTGTCGGTCAGCAGGTCGGAGAGCTTCCGCGATCTGGTGCAGGACTCGGTGGAGCGGCTGGAGCGGCGCTGGCCGCAACTGGCCGATGTCGACTTCGTGGTGCTCGACGTGCCGGGCGCGCAGGAGGATTCGGTGCCGCTGGGGCAGTCGCTCTCCGCGGCGAAGGACCGGCCCGCGCAGATCGTGGTCTACCGGCGGCCGGTCGAGATCCGCGCCAAGAACCGCGACGAACGCGCCCTGCTGGTGCACGAGGTCGTGGTGGAGCAGGTCGCGGAACTGATGGGGCTCGCACCGGAGTCGGTCGACCCGCGGTACGGGCAGGAGTAGCCCGGAACGCGGGAGGGCGGGACCGGTGCGCACCGGTCCCGCCCTCCGTGTCTGTTCGTACGGCCTAGTCGTCGAGGACCGAGAGGTCCTGCCGGGCCGCCGGTACCTCGACCGTGCCCCGGTCGTCGGGGAGGGTCTGCACGGTGAACATCTGGATGCCGCCGTTCGTGAGGGTCAGCATGCGGGAGGCGTGCACCGGGCCGCCGGACTCCGTCTCGACCGTCAGCGCGTAGCCGCCCTTGAGGCCGGACGGTACGGGCGGTTCGACCGCCAGCGTCGTACCGGCCTTGACCGTGTACTTCTTGACGGCCTGTTCGCCGCCCTTGCTGCCCGCCGAGGCGGTGACCTTCACGGTGGCGTCGGCCGTCGGCGCGGTGAGCGAGAGGAGCGACCCCTTGTCCCGGTTGTCGGCCACGGTGGACCGGGCGCCCACCGGGGCGGTGGCCGGGATGTAGCCGACCTCCTGCTTGTCGCCGGTGCCGCGGACCACCCGCAGGGCGGCGACCACCGGGGCGCGCTTCCCGCTCTGGACGGGGGTCAGCAGCAGGGAGCCCGCCTCGCCCTTGGTGATGTCCTTCAGGTCGACGCTCGCGGTCATCCGCGACTTGACGTGGAGGGACTCGTTGCCGACCGGGGAGATCGCACCGGTCTTGCCGAGCAGCTTCACCTTCAGGTCGGCGTCGTCGTCGCCGGGCGCGAAGGCCACCAGGCGGACCGAGGTGGCGTCCGCGGGGATGCCGGGGAGCACCAGGGTGTCCGTCGGGTCGGTGGAGGCGGGCAGCCAGTCGCTCCCGTTCTTCTCGTCCGCGGCCCTGACGACCGCGCCGACGCGCCCGGTGCGGGTGGTGACGTGGACGGTGACGTCCTCGGTGGCCTGGCTGGTCAGCGTGGAGATCAGGACCGGCACGCTGGAGCGGGCGGGCACTGTGATGCCCTCGCCGACGTCGGACTTGAGGGAGCCGTCCGGGCCGTACAGCTCGATGTCGGCGACGGCGGCGGTGTCGTCCGGGTTGGTCAGGTGGACGTAGTCCTCGCGGGACTTGGCGGTGCTCGCGGCCGGGATCCAGAAGCCGGTGTCGGGCGTGGTGCAGCTGACGCCGAGCAGGCCGCGGCCGTTGCCCGCCTCGACCACGGTGGTCTGCTGGGCGCTCCAGCCCGGGGCCAGGCGGCCGGTGGCGGTGCCGACCAGGGCGGGGCTGTTGGCACCGGACGCCTCGGCGGTGACCGGCCTGCCGGGCTCCTTGAGCGCGACGACCGGCTTGCCGGGGTCGTCCTTCTTCCCCTTGTCCTTGCCGTCGTCCTTCTTGTCGTCCTCGAGGTCGGCCGCGGCGGACTTGAGCAGTTCGGCCGTGCCGGCCGGGCCGTCCCCGCCGCCCGCCGGGGTGACGGAGGTGTAGGTCGTCTCCGAGAGCGGCGAGATGCCGGGGGACGGGCAGACCAGGCTGGTCCGTTCGACCGGGAGCCGGGCGGCGGCCTTCGCCGGGGCCGCGTCCGCGGTGCCGTCGGGCGCGGTGAACGCGGCGAAGGCGGTGACGGCGGCGAGGGCGGCGGTGCCCGCGATGAGGGACAGGCTGGGGGACTTCACTCGGACTCGCCTCGCGATGCGTTGCCGGTCGGCCACGGGTTCTGGCCCGGGTTCGGGTTCTCGGGGTGCGGCTGAGGGGCCTGCGGGTCGTACGGGGCCTGCTGGGCGCCCTGCTGCCCGTACGGGTCCTGCGGGTCGTACGCGGGCTGGTAGCCGTAGGGGTCGTAGGCCTGGGCGCCCTGCTGCCCGTACGGGTCGGCGGCGAGGTGGTCCTGCGCGGTGCCGTACGCGTACGGCTGCTCGCCCTGGTAGGGCTCGCCCTGATACTGCTCGCCCTGGTACTGCTGCGGGTAGCCGGTGTCCTGGTACTGCGGGGTGGTGTCCCAGCCGCCGTACTGCTGCTGCGGGACGGCCGCGTAGTCGCTCTGCCCGTCATCGCCGTGCGACTGGGGCTGGTGCTCAGGCTGGTGCTGGTGCTCCGGCTGGGGCTGGTGCTCCGGCTGGAGTTCGGCAGGCAGCGGGTACTCCTGTGCCTGCTGGGCCGGGATGTACCCCTCCGCCGCGTCCTCGGCCGGTTCGGCTCCGGCCTCGGCCTCCGCCTGGGCGGCGCGCAGCCTGCGGGCCCGGCGCCCCTCGCCCGCGACCGGCTCCGCGGGGACCGGGGCGGTCTCCTCGGGCAGGTCGTCGTCGATCTCCCGGCGACGGCCGGGCAGGGCGAGCACCAGCAGGACGACGGCGAGCGCGGCCTGCGTCCAGATCCAGGCGGTGTGGGTGAGCGGGGTGTCGTACGTGAGGTCCAGCGTGCCGCCCTCGGCGGGCAGCTCGAAGCCCTGGGCCCAGCCGTCGACGGTCTTCGGGGTCAGTGCCCGGCCGTTCAGCGTGGCCTGCCAGCCGGGGTCGGCGGCGTCCGCGATCCGCAGCACGCGGCCGGAGCCGCCCGCCGGGATCCTGGTGTGCGCCTCGACGGGGAGGGAGCCGACGGGCAGCTGCTCGCCGCCGGTGCCGGACGGGACGATCATGACGCGGGCGACCTGGCGCTCCACCCGCCACAGCGCGCTGCCGTCCAGCTGGCTGAGCCGGCTGAGCCCCGGGGTCGCGTCGAGGATGCGGCTCATCTCCTTGGGAGCGCCGTCCCGGACCAGTACGTACCGGATCGCGAAGCCGCTGAGCTGGCTGCCCTGGTCGGCGCCGGAGCCCGCGACCAGGTTGGCGACGACCTTGTCGAGGTGGCTGTTGCTGCCGCCCGCCCTGGTCAGCTCGGCGTCACCGAGCTGCCCGCCGGAGCCCCGGACCAGGGTGTACGAGACGGCACCCGGCGAGGTGGAGCCGAGGACCAGGGTGCGCGGCTGGTCGCGGGTGGCGCTCTCCTCGGCCACGAACGCGGGCACCTGGACCGGGTCGCGGCGCTCCAGCGGTCCGTCGGCGCCGCCGATCATCCAGCTCGCGGCGGCCAGCGCGGGGGCGAGCCCGGCGGCCAGCGCGATCAGTGCGGCGACCGGCTGGCGCCAGCCGAAGCTGAGCTCGGCGACGCGGATGCGGGCGCCGTCCGCGCCGACGAGCGCGGCGCAGATCAGCGCGATGCCGTAGACGAGCGTGGCGGGTCCGGCCCAGTGCGATCCGTTGGCGAGGGCCGCGAAGACCAGGGCCACCAGGGCGACCGCCCAGGCGGTGCGTACGGCGAACTGCCGCTCGCCGCGGAGCAGCGCGGCCAGGGCGGCGAGCACGATGCCGAGCAGCAGCACCCCGCCCGCGGCCTTGGGGCCGCCGGGGCTGATGGAGAGCAGGTCGAGCGCGGAGGCCGCGCCCGTTCCGATGTCCAGGCCCGCCTCCTCGAAGAAGCGGGACGGTGAGGTGAGCAGCGAGAGCGACCAGGGCGCCAGGACGAGCAGCGGGGTTCCGGTCGCGGCGAGGAAGCGGAGCCCGTAGGCGGCGATGTCGTCGCGGCGCAGGGCGAGGACGGCGAGGCCGAGGACCACGGCGAGCGGCCAGACGATCGGCGTGAACGCCATCGTGAGGGTGAGGAGCAGGGTGTACGCCCAGGTGGCGCGCCAGCTGCCGCGGGCGCCGCCGGTGGCCCGCAGCCCGTGCGCGGAGACGGCGGCGCGGGCGATGAGCGGGAGCAGCACGGCCAGGACGGCGGTGCCGAGCCGCCCGGTCGCCAGGGCGCCGGTCGCGGCGGGCAGGAAGGCGTACGCGACGCTCGCCCAGGCGCGCAGGAGGCGCGAGGGGAGCAGCGGCCGGGAGGCGAAGTACGCGGTGAGTCCGGCGAGCGGTACGGAGCAGACCAGCAGCAGGGTGAGCGCGAAGCCGGTCGAGCCGAGGAAGAGCGCGGACAGCGCCGCGAGCGCGGCGAGGTAGGGCGGTGCGGTCTGGGTGCCGCCGGTGTTGACGGTGTGCCAGGCGTCCGCGTACCGGCCCCACAGGTCGGACACGTCGGCGGGGGCGGGCAGCAGTGCGCCGCCGGTCAGCGCCCCGCCGCCGAGGAGGTCGCGGCAGGCGACGAGCGAGACGAGGAGGAGTACGGCGAAGAGCACCGGTCCGGGTTTGCGGCCGATCCGCTTGAGCCGGGCGAACTGCTCGATCTCCAGGAAGTCCGCCTCGTCGCCGCCGGGGCCGGACTCCACGGCGCCGTGCCGGGAGCCGGTGTCGGCGTCGGAGCCGCTGCCGAGGTTTCCGGCGACCTGCTCGACGGTGGCGCGGACGGTGGCGCCGGGCGGCGGGAAGAGGCCGCGCAGTTCGGCCTGGTCGACGACGCCCCTGCCGCGGGCGCGCCGGGCGGCGAGGATGCGGCCGGGGCGCAGCAGGGTGCCGAAGAGCCCGGCGACCTCGTCGAGCGCCTGGCCGGGAACCTTGCCGACGAGGTAGGCGAGGGTGCGCAGCAGGGTGCCGACGACGAGTCTGAGCAGCACCCAGGGCAGCACCTTGGCGCGGGCGTTGGCCAGCATCGTGTAGACGGCACCGGCCTTGTCGACGCGGTGCGGGGAGGCGACGGAGCGTCCCGCGCAGTCGATGGGGCGGCGCTCGCGGGCGGAGGCCTCGGCGTGGCGCAGGACGGCGTCGGGGGCGACGAGCACCCGGTGTCCGGCGACGTGCGCGCGCCAGCACAGGTCGACGTCGTCACGCATCAGCGGGAGCCTGCGGTCGAAGCCGCCGAGCTCCTCCCAGACGTCACGGCGGATCAGCATGCCCGCGGTGGAGACGGAGAGCACGGTGCGGACCTGGTCGTGCTGGCCCTGGTCCTGCTCGCGGCGGTCGAGGCCGGTCCAGCGGCGGCCGCTGTTGGCGATGGAGACGCCGACCTCCAGCAGCTGCTTGCGGTCGTACCAGCCGAGGAGCTTGGGGCCGACGATCGCGGCGTGCGGGTCGTCCTCGACGACGCGCAGGAGTTCGGCGAGCGCGTCGGGCGCGGGCGCGCAGTCGTCGTGGAGCAGCCAGAGCCACTGCACGGGTTCGCCGTGCGGCAGTTCGGGCATCTCGTAGGCGTCGTCGCGCCAGGCCCTGGTGACGGGGTCCCAGCCGCTGGGGCGCTTGAGGTACGGCAGTTCCTCGGGGGTGAGGACGCCGGCCGTGCGGGTCGCTTCGTCGACGGCGGTGCCGAAGCTCGTACGGCGCGCGAGGTGCAGGACGCGGTCGTCGCCGAGCGCCTCGGTGACCAGCCGCGCGGAGTCGTCGGCGCTGCCGGTGTCGGCCGCGACGACGTTCTGTACGGGGCGTTCCTGTCCCAGCAGCCCGGCGAGTGCGTCGGGCAGCCAGCGCGCGCCGTCGTGGGAGACGAGCACGGCGGTGACGACATGCCGGGGGAATTCTGGGGCGGTGGCGGCCGCGTACGGCGCCGCCGATTGGCTGTGCACGGACATCGAGGTACGGGCCCTCCGGCCGGGTCCGGGGGCGTCTCCCCGGGGGCTGCATCGGTGTACGCGCGCGCCCCGGCGGGGCGTTGGCGCGTCTCGGACGGGGCCCCACACTAGCCCGTACGGATCACCCGGGTGGCGCCGAGCGCTGGAACGGGGCGGTGGCCGGGCGGTGCCGGAACCATGCGCGGACACGGCGACGGCCCGTGGCCGGTACGGGAACCGGGCGCCGGGCGGTGCCGGGGGTGGCGGCCGGTACGGGAGCCGGTGCCGGAGGGTGACCCGTCCCGTACGGCGGCCGCCCCCGGGTGCCCCGTACGGACGGCTCGCGCGCGAATCGCACCCGTACCGCTCGTACCCGCGGGCCACCCGTACGGCCCGCGCCCGCGGCTCACATGTACGGCTCGTACCCGCGGCTCACACCGCGGCCTTCTTCAGGCGGCGCCGTTCGCGCTCGGAGAGGCCGCCCCAGATCCCGAAGCGTTCGTCGTTGGACAGGGCGTATTCGAGGCATTCGGACCGGACCTCACAGGCGAGACAGACCTTCTTGGCCTCGCGGGTCGATCCGCCCTTCTCGGGAAAGAAGGACTCGGGGTCGGTCTGGGCGCACAGTGCGCGCTCCTGCCAGCCGAGCTCCTCGTCCGCGTCCTCGACCAGCAGTTGCTGGAACAGCTCGGTCATGTGCGCCCCTCGTCTGTCTCTTGCGTCCCCGTGATGCAGCCGTTACTGATCGCGGCCGAACGACACGAGTGAAATTACAAGTGTGTAGCTCCAGACCAGTCAAGCGAGGTTCTGCTATTGGCCCGGGTATTCACTCTGCGGAACCAAGCCTAGGCGGAAAGTGTGCATATAACCAAAAACCTGACATATGCCACCACTCCCCCCGCACCCTCGCTTCTCACCCAGTGAGACGACCGAAACCACCCCGATGTTTCGATTCGATCACCGAAGCGACCAAGATCACATTCGGGTCACGGGGCCTCAGAAGCGCTTACGAGCACGGCCGATGCGCCACTTCTCCGCCACCTTGGCTGAATAAACCTTTCTGCAATCCGGGCAACCGGACAGGGTGAACCCATGCCCGGCAAATCGGTCATCAGGTTGACAGCGGCCGATCCGGCCGGTCACCCTCGACGCATGCCAGCGACCGCCGCGATGTACGCCGCCCACCTCCGTGGGTTCCGCACCGCTGCCCGGATCCGCTGTTGCTGTTCCAGCTGTCACAGCTGTTGATGCCCCCGGGGCCCCGGTTCTGATCCGGCCCCTCACGCAGCACCCTCTCCGCACCCTCGCGCAGGGCTTTCCGCCCCTCCTTCCGCGCTCCCCGCGCGGTCGGCGCCGTGGTCCCCGCGCCTCCGCACACGCCCCCCATGCCGAGGAATCACCGCATCCATGAACAGTGACAGCGACCTCCAGATCGCCGGCGACATCCTTGAGGTCCAGCACCTCCTCCAGCCCGCCCGCGAGCACCCCGTCACCGTGGCGGAGTTCGCCGGACTCGCCCGCTCCGTCGCCGCGGACCGCGCCCGCTGGGAACCGCTCGTCCGCTACGACGCCACCACCCGCTGGTACCACCGGCTGGGCACGGGGCCCGGCTACGAACTCTGGCTGCTCAGCTGGGTGCCCGGTCAGGGCAGCGGGCACCACGACCACGGCCGGTCCTCCGGGGTGCTGACCGTCCTGGACGGCCGGCTGACCGAGCGCACCGGGCACGCCACCCGCTCCCTGGCCCCCGGCGCGCAGCGGATCTTCGCGCCCGGCTATGTGCACGAGGTGGTCAACGACTCCCTCGAACCGGCCGTCAGCCTCCACATCTACTACCCGGGTCTCACCGAGATGCCGATGCACGCCGCGCAGTGCGCCTCCGTGCGGCCGGACGCTGTCACCGCCTGACGCCACGGCCACGGCTGTCAGTGGCGCCTGACAGACTGTCCGCATGCGCATTGTGGTTCTGGCCGGCGGTATCGGTGGTGCTCGTTTCCTGCGTGGCCTCAAGCGGGCCGCGCCCGACGCGGACATCACGGTGATCGGCAACACCGGCGACGACATCCATCTGTTCGGCCTGAAGGTCTGCCCCGACCTCGACACCGTGATGTACACCCTCGGCGGCGGCATCGACGAGGAGCAGGGCTGGGGCCGGACGGACGAGAGCTTCCACGTCAAGGAGGAGCTCGCGGCGTACGGCGTGGGCCCCGACTGGTTCGGGCTCGGCGACCGCGACTTCGCGACGCACATCGTCCGTACGCAGATGCTCGGCGCGGGCTACCCGCTGAGTGCCGTCACCGAGGCGCTCTGCGCGCGCTGGAAGCCGGGCGTCCGGCTGCTGCCGATGTCCGACGACCGGGTCGAGACCCATGTCGCGGTCGACCTGGACGGTGAGCGCCGCGCCGTCCACTTCCAGGAGTACTGGGTGAAGCTGCGTGCCTCGGTCGACGCGCAGGCGGTCGTGCCGGTCGGCGCCGAGCAGGCCAAGCCCGCCCCGGGCGTCCTGGAGGCGGTCGCCGAGGCCGATGTGATCCTCTTCCCGCCGTCCAACCCCGTCGTCTCGGTGGGCACGATCCTCGCCGTGCCCGGGATCCGGGAGGCGATCGCCGAGGCCGGGGTGCCGGTCGTCGGCCTCTCCCCCATCGTCGGGGACGCGCCGGTGCGCGGCATGGCGGACAAGGTGCTCGCCGCGGTGGGCGTCGAGTCGACGGCCGCGGCCGTGGCCACGCACTACGGCTCCGGGCTGCTGGACGGCTGGCTGGTCGACACGGTGGACGCCGGGGCGGTCGCCGAGGTGGAGGCCGCGGGGATCCGCTGCCGGGCCGTGCCGCTGATGATGACCGACGCCGACGCGACGGCCGAGATGGCCCGGCAGGCGCTGGCGCTGGCCGAGGAGGTACGGGCGTGAGCGCGGGCGCCGACGCCGCCGGGACACCCGAGTACCGGGTCTGGGCGCTGCCCGGGATGCCGGAGGTGCGGGCCGGGGACGATCTGGCGAAGCTGATCGCCGTCGCCGAGCCGCGGCTGGCCGACGGCGACGTCCTGCTCGTCACCTCGAAGATCGTCTCCAAGGCGGAGGGCCGGATCGTCGAGGCGACCGACCGCGAGGCGGCGATCGACGCCGAGACGGTGCGGGTGGTGGCGCGGCGCGGCGCGCTGCGGATCGTGGAGAACCGGCAGGGCCTGGTCATGGCCGCGGCCGGGGTCGACGCCTCGAACACCCCGGCCGGGACGGTGCTGCTGCTCCCCGAGGACCCCGACGCCTCGGCGCGGGCGATCCGCGACGGGCTGCGGGACGCGCTCGGTGTCGAGGTCGGGGTCGTCGTCACGGACACCTTCGGGCGGCCCTGGCGCAGTGGGCTGACCGATGTGGCGATCGGGGCGGCCGGAATCCGGGTGCTGGACGATCTGCGCGGCGGCACCGACGCGTACGGCAATCCGCTGAGCGCCACCGTGGTCGCCACCGCCGACGAGCTGGCCGCCGCCGGTGACCTGGTGAAGGGCAAGGCCGCCGGGCTGCCGGTCGCGGTGGTGCGCGGGCTCGGCCAGGTGCTGGACCCGGCGGATTCGGCCGGGGCGAGCGCGCTGGTGCGGGGCGCGGCCGACGACATGTTCCGGCTCGGTACGTCGGAGGCGGTGCGGGAGGCGGTGACCCTGCGGCGCACGGTGCGCGAGTTCACCGACGCCCCGGTGGACCCGGGTGCGGTGCGCCGGGCCGTGGCGGCGGCGGTGACGGCGCCCGCGCCGCATCACACGACGCCGTGGCGGTTCGTCCTGCTGGAGTCCGGGGAGTCACGGACCCGGCTGCTGGACGCGATGCGGGAGGCGTGGATCGCCGATCTGCGCCGGGACGGGAAGAGCGAGGAGTCGGTCGCGAAGCGGGTGCGGCGGGGCGATGTGCTGCGCCGGGCACCGTATCTGGTGGTGCCGTGCCTGGTGATGGACGGCTCCCACACCTACGGGGACGAGCGGCGCGATGCCGCGGAGCGCGAGATGTTCGTGGTCGCGGCGGGGGCCGGGGTGCAGAACTTCCTGGTGGCGCTGGCGGGCGAGCGGCTCGGCTCGGCGTGGGTGTCCTCGACGATGTTCTGCCGTGACGTGGTGCGCGAGGTGCTGGACCTGCCGGGGGCGTGGGACCCGATGGGGGCGGTGGCGGTGGGTCACCCGGCGGCTCCGGCCGCGGCCCGGCCGGGGCGGGACGCGGAGGACTTCGTCACCGTGCGCTGAGGCGGTACCGGGGGTGCGGGGTTCCGGGGCCCGGGGGTTCCGGGGGTTCCGGGGGTTCCGGGGTGCGGGGGTTCCGGGGTGCGGCGTTCCGGGGTGCGGGGTTCCGGGTTCCCCGGTCCGGCGGGTGGCTGCGGGCTCGTTCCGGCGGGTGGTCACAGGCTCGCGATGTCGCCCGGGGACATGCGCGGGGCGCGTCGGGGCGGGGTGCGGCCGGAGAGCAGGACGAGGCGGGTGGCCCGGTGGCGCTGGCCCTCGTACGGGGCGAGCAGGGCGAGCATCTCGGTGTCGTCGGCGTCCCTGCGGTCGGCGAGGGCGTGGCCGACGATGCCGGGCAGGTGGAGGTCCCCGACGGTGACGGCGTCGGCGGCGCCGTTCGAGCGCTGGAGCGTCTCGGCCGAGGTCCAGGGGCCGATGCCCGGGACGAGTTCCAGCCGGGCCGCGGCCTCCGGCAGCTCCATGGCCGCCGCCGCCTCCAGCCGGCGGGCCACCCGTACCGCGCGCAGGATCGTGCCCGAGCGCTTGGCGTCGACGCCCGCCCGGTGCCACTCCCAGGACGGGATCAGGGACCAGGTGCGGGCGTCCGGCATGACGTGCAGCCCCAGCGCCGTGAACGGGGCGTGGCCCGTGGGTCCGGGCGCCGGGGTGCCGTGCGTCCGGACCAGGAGCCGCCAGGCCCGGTAGGCCTCGTCCGTGGTGACCTTCTGTTCCAGGATCGACGGGATCAGCGATTCCATGACCAGCCCGGTACGCAGCAGGCGCAGGCCGGGGCGGCGGTGGTGGGTCAGGGCGAGCAGCCGGTGGCGCGGACGGAAGGCGTCCGGGTCGTCGTCGGCGCCGAGCAGCGCCGGGAGGCGGTCCAGCAGCCAGGACGCGCCCGGGCCCCAGGCCGTCGCCCCGATCCGGCCGCCGCGCTCGGTGACGCGGAGGGTGCCGGGGCCCTCGGGAGTGCGGCTGGCCCGCCAGAACGCGCCGTCCGCCGTCATCCGGTACGTGGGGTCGGCGGGGCCCCGGCGCAGCGGGCCGAGGACCAGGCGCAGGTCGAGCGGGCCGGGCGGGGCCCAGTCACGGGTCAGCGCGTCCGCCGCGGGCGGCGCCGCCTGGTGCGGGACGGCCGCGCGCGGAGTGCTGCGGGGGACGAATCGTCCTGCCACGGTCGGGGTCCTCGGTCGTCATCGGTCGTCGGGGTGTGTGTCGAGGGTAAGCCGCGGGGCGTGTCCCCGGGCTAGGCGTCGGACGAGAAGCGCACCGCCGCGTCCGGGAGGACCGCCCCGCACCAGACGCGGATGCCGTCGCGCAGTTCGTTGTCGGCACCGATCCGGGCCCCGTCCCCCACGACCGCGCCGCTGAGCACCGTACGGCTGCCGATCCGGGCACCGGCACCGACCAGCGAGTCCTTGATCACGGCGCCGGGTCCGACGACCGCGCCGGCCAGTATCGCCGAGCCCTCGATCCGGGCGCCCCCGCCGACCAGGGCGCCCTCGCCGACCACCGAACCGCCGCTGATCTTGGCGTCGGGGGCGACGGTGGCGGTCGGGAGCACGAGCCGGTCCCCGCACCGGCCGGGCACGGCCGGGGACGGGGCGCGGCCCAGGACCAGGTCGGCGGAGCCGCGCACGAAGGCCTGCGGGGTGCCGAGGTCCAGCCAGTACGTGGAGTCGACCATGCCCTGGAGGTGGGCCCCCGAGGCGAGCAGCCCGGGGAAGGTCTCCCGTTCGACGGAGACCGGGCGGCCGGCCGGGATGGTGTCGATGACCGAGCGCCGGAAGACGTACGCCCCGGCGTTGATCTGGTCGGTGACGATCTCCTCGGGTGTCTCGGGCTTCTCCAGGAACGCGGTGACCCGGCCGGTGCCGTCCGTCGGGACCAGGCCGAAGGCGCGCGGGTCCGCCACCCGGGTGAGGTGGAGGGAGACATCGGCACCGGAGCCGGTGTGCGTGGCGGCCAGCGCCCGGATGTCCAGGCCGGTGAGGATGTCGCCGTTGAAGACGAGCACCGGCTCGTCCGGCCCCGCGGTCAGCCGGGGGGCGACGTTGCGTATCGCCCCGCCGGTGCCGAGCGGTTCGTGCTCGGTGACGTACTCGATGTGGAGGCCGAGCGACGAGCCGTCACCGAAGTACGGCTCGAAGACCTCCGCCAGGTACGACGTCGCGAGCACGATGTGCTCGACCCCGGCGGCGCGGGCGCGCGCCAGCTGGTGCGAGAGGAAGGGAACGCCCGCCGCCGGGACCATGGGCTTGGGCGTGTGCACCGTGAGCGGGCGCAGCCGGGTTCCCTTCCCGCCGACCAGGAGGATCGCTTCTCTTGCCTCTGTCACCGCGCTGACTCTGCTTTCCTGCTGGGGCCCGGCCGGGATTTCGGCTGGCCAGTGTATGCAGCCCGGTCCGGTGGTGGCCGGGCGGCCGCCCGCAGCGGTGCCGGGTCAGCGGCCCTGGAGTTGGGCGGAGCTGCTCCGGGCCGAGCCGAGCTTGTTGTAGAGACGCGCTCCGGGGCATTCGGTTGCGTAGCCGTCCCGGTGGCCGGAGATGACGTTGAGGCTGACCTTCACCCCCTTCTTGTACTTGTTGCTGCCGCCGGAGACGAGGGTGACCTTGCCCTTCGGGTTGGCGCCGAACAGGCCGAGCTTCCAGGCGGTGAGCTTCGCGATGGCGCTCACCGCGGCGGCGGGCGGGTTCGAGTCGGTGAACGTGCCGAGTACGGCGATGCCCATGGTGTTGCTGTTGAAGCCGAGGGTGTGGGCCCCGAGGACGGCCTTGGTCACGCCTCCGGCGCGTCCCTCGTAGATGTTTCCGCACTTGTCGACGGCGAAGTTGTAGCCGATGTCCCGCCAGCCGCTGCTCTTGACGTGGTAGCGGTAGATGCCGCGGAGCACCGCGGGGGCCTCGGCGCAGGTGTAGTTGTTGCCGGTGGCGCTGTGGTGGATGAACGCGGCCTTGACGGTGCTGGTGTAGACGAACGTGCGCTCCCGGAGCTTCTCGTCGGCGCCCCAGCCCTTGCGGGTGACGATCCCGGGCCGGGGGCCGATGTACGGGCGGGTGCCGGGGGCGAGGCCGGCTTCCGCCTCGCCCAGCGCTTCGGAGGCGGCCTTGCTCAGGGCGGGGAGCACACCGTCCGCCGTGATCCGGCCCGTCTGCTGCCCGGTCCGGCCGGACTGCCAGGCCTTCGCCGCGCCGCTCGCGGAGGTCCGCGGGTCCTGGCCGGGGTCGACGAGCTCGAGGTGCAGTCCGCGGGGCAGCGGCTCGGCGGTGCCGGTCCGGCCCTGCGGGTCCGGGGCCTCGGGGCGTACGCGGACCGAGACGGCGTCCGAGTCGCCGACCCAGAGCGGGGCGGTGGAGCCGCGGACGGCGGCGGAGTCGCGTTCGGCGGTGCCGAGGTCGGCGGAGTGCTCGGCGTTGTGCGTCTCCAGGCTCTGCCAGCTCGACCACGTGCCGGTGCCGGTGGCGCGGGTGCGGACCTGGACGGTGCCGCGGAGTTCGGCGTCCGCGTCGTTCCAGACGACGCCGAGCAGGGAGAAGGGGCTGACCTCGCGTTCGGGCAGCCCCTCGTCGGGGACGGTGGCCGGGTCGCCGACCCGGTCGGACGGTACCGGCAGGGCCCGCAGCGGCAGGGACTGCGTGGAGCCCGGCACGTCGACGGATCTGGCCGCCCGGTCGGGGACGGACGCCCCGTCGGAAACGGACGGCCTGTCGGGAACGGACGGTCTGCCGGGAACGGACGCCCCGTCGGGGGCCGCCGACCCGGCGGGGGCGGTGCGGTGGGCGGAGGTGGAGGCGGGAGCGGGGGCGGCGCCCGCGGGCACGGCCGACGGCAGGGCGAGAACGGCCGCGCAGGCGACACCGATCGAGGAGACGAGGAAGGCACGCATGCGAATAATCCTGGTCATATTGTGGCAACTCCGGCTACCCGGACCGGGCCCCGAACCTGACGGCCCCTCGGTTCCGGCGGCGGTTCCGGCGGCCGTTTCCGCCCTCGCGACCGGCCTTCGCCGCGTACCCTTGCGCGGATGAACGCCACCGACCGCACCCCTGCCGACCTGCTGCGTTCCGCGCTCGCCGCGGACCCGGCCCGCCCCCTGGTCACGTTCTACGACGACGCCACCGGGGAACGCGTCGAACTCTCCGTGGCCACCTTCGCCAATTGGGTGGCCAAGACCGCCAATCTCCTCCAGGGCGAGCTGGCCGCCGAGCCCGGCGACCGGCTCGCGCTGCTGCTCCCCGCGCACTGGCAGACCGCGGTCTGGCTGCTCGCCTGTTCCTCGGTCGGGGTGGTGGCCGAGGTGGGGGGCGACCCGGCCGACGCCGATCTCGTCGTCAGCGGCCCGGACGGGCTGGAGGCGGCGCGCGCCTGCTCCGGCGAGCGGGTCGCCCTGGCGCTGCGCCCGCTGGGCGGCAGGTTCCCGCAGCCCCCCGAGGGTTTCGTGGACTACGCGGTCGAGGTGCCCGGCCAGGGCGACCGCTTCGCGCCGTTCGCGCCGGTGGACCCGGACGCCCCGGCGCTGGTGGTGGACGGTACGGAGCTGACGTCGGCGCAGTTGGTGGCGCGGGCCCGCGAGGAGGCGGGGGCCCTGGACCTGTCCGCCGGATCGCGGCTGCTCACGGGCCGCTCGTACGACTCCTGGAAGGGACTGGCCGCGGGGCTGTACGCACCGCTGGCCGCCGGGGCCTCCGTGATCCTCTGCCGCCACCTGGACCGGCTGGACGCGGAGGGGCTGGCGAAGCGCGTGGCGAGCGAGCGGGCCACCACCACGGCGGCGTGACGCCGACGCCAACACCGACACCGACACCGACACCGGATACCGATGCAGCTGCTGCTGCGCGATACGACAAACGCCCCCGAGGGCCACTCATCCGGCCCATACCGGGCCGAGTCCCGGTGGCTGAGCGTCAACTCCGGTACATGATCGGCGTTACGGACCACCGGGGACACAACCAAGCGTGAGGTTCAGCCGTCTACTTCTGCGACCGGTGGCCCGAGGTGCCGCCGAACGTGAAGGATGGACGCAGACGTGAGCGAAAGCGCCGGGCCGCCGGACGAATCGGCGGAGGGCGGGGACGGGCCGCACTCCGGGAGTTCCCCCGGGAACCACTCCGGCGAAGACACCGGGGGCGGCCCCGGCAAGGACTCCGGCATCACCCCGGTCACCGCCCCCCGCCCCCGACGGCACTGGCTGCGCTGGACCGCACTGGGCGCCTCGTTCGTCGTCCTGGCCGCGGCGGGCACCGGCTGGTGGCTGTACCAGAAGCTCGACGGCAACATCAGGACCGACACGTCCGTCGCCGCCGAGCTCAAGGTGTACGAGCGGGAGCGGCCCGTACCGGTGGTGCGCGACGCGGAGAACATCCTGCTCATCGGCTCGGACAGCCGGGAGGGCGAGAACAGCAAGTACGGCCGGGACGACGGCGGCAGCCAGCGTTCGGACACCACGATCCTGCTGCACCTGGCGGCGGACCGGAAGAGCGCCACCGCCATGTCCCTGCCGCGCGACCTGATGGTGGACATCCCGTCGTGCCACCGGGCGGACGGCACCGCGACCACGAAGCAGTTCGCCCAGTTCAACTGGGCCTTCGAACGGGGCGGCACGGCCTGCACGATCCGTACCGTCGAGAAGATGACCGGCATCCGGATCGATCACCACATGGTCGTCGACTTCGACGGCTTCAAGGACATGGTCGACGCGGTCGACGGCGTCGAGGTCTGCCTCAAGAAGCCGGTCGACGACCCCGACGCCCATCTGAAGCTCCCCGCCGGACGCCAGACGCTCGACGGCGAGCAGGCGCTGGGCTACGTACGGGCCCGCAAGTCGATCGGCGACGGCAGCGACACCGAGCGGATGGACCGCCAGCAGCAGTTCCTGGGCGCGCTGGTGAACAAGGTCCAGAGCAACGGCGTCCTGCTCAACCCGACCCGCCTCTATCCGGTGCTCGACGCCGCGACCAAGGCGCTGACCACCGACCCGGGACTGGACAACCTCAAGGACCTGTACGAAGTGGTGCGCGGCATGCGTGACGTACCGACGGACAAGGTGCAGTTCCTGACCGTGCCCCGGCAGCCGTACGTCGCCGACCGAAACCGGGACGAACTGATACAGCCCGACGCGGACCGGCTCTTCAAGCGGCTGCGCCGGGACGATCCGGTCGCCGTGGTCCCGGCGGACCAGCTCGCGCATGACGACGAGAAGAACAACGGGAAAAACAATGCCGGGTCCGATACCCCGGGCTCTTCCGGCCCCAGCCCGACGCCCACGTATTCGGGCAACAACGCGGCGGCGGACCTGTGCGAGCAGTAAAGCAATTCCCAAACAGAAGCCGGTGATCGGCGTGTAATGAGCAGTATGACCAGTTGTAAGGACCGTGGAATTTGTCACGCGCGTCGCTCGACCTGGAATCGGGCGGATAGTGTGACGCGATCCGGTGCTGCCGGCCGTCTGGCCGCGCACTTCTGGAGCGAAAGATCGAGCGCCTGATCGGGGGAGGCGCCTCGCGTGGCACCGACGGAGGACACAAGTAACCGTGGATGCGCAAAGCCGTGGGCGGGCGGACGGAATCGACCCCGCAGACCAGTGGGTACTCAACCCGGACACTGGTGATTACGAGCTGCGACTGAATAATTCCGGAGGGGATTCGGGCGGCTCTTCCCGGACTTCCGGTCCACGTGTCCCCCACAGCAGAGGCCCGGTCCAGGACAGTGACAGCGGTCGGCGGAGCGCCCCCCGCGACGGCGGGGGCGAGCGCCGCGATCCGGCCCGCGAGGGCGGCCGCCGGGGCGGCCCGGGCCGCGAGGTGCCCGGCCAGCGCCGCCGTACCGCCAACGGGACGCACGGTACGGAGGGTTCCGACCCCGAGGCCTCCGGCTCCCGGCGCGCCCGGAAGTCCCGCAAGGCGCCCAAGGCGCGGCGCAAGAAGGCGCTGATGTGGACGGGCGGGGTGACGGCCTTCGTGCTCGTCGGTCTGTCGGTGGGCGGCTACGCGCTCTACCAGCACTTCAACAGCAACCTGAACACGGTCGACATCGGCGGGTCCGGCAACAAGAACGTCTTCGACAACGACGCCCCGATCAACATACTCGTCATCGGTACCGACAAGCGGACCGGCAAGGGCAACCAGGGTTACGGCGACAAGGGCAGCGTGGGCCACGCCGACACCAACATCCTCTTCCACGTCTCCGAGGACCGCACCAACGCGACGGCACTGAGCATCCCGCGCGACCTGATCACCAACATCCCCGACTGCGAGGTCAAGCAGGAGGACGGCTCGGAGAAGACGGTCCCGGGCAGCCAGGGCGTCCGCTTCAACGAGAGCCTCGGCCAGGAGGGCCGCGGACCGGGCTGCGCCATGGACACGGTCAAGGCGATAACGGGTCTGAAGGTCGACCACTTCATGATGGTCGACTTCAACGCGGTGAAGGAGCTGTCCACGGCGGTCGGCGGCGTCCAGATCTGCCTGGGGAAGGCGGTCAACGACGCGGACTCCCACCTGAACCTGCCCGCCGGTGAGCACCGCATCCAGGGCGAGGACGCCCTGGCGTTCGTGCGGACCCGGCACAGCTTCGGCAACCGGGGCGACCTGGACCGCATCCAGGTCCAGCAGCAGTTCGTCGCGTCGATGATCCGGCAGATGCAGTCGGACGACACCCTGACCAGCCCGACCAAGCTGTACAAGCTCGCGAACGCGGTGGTCAACGCGCTCACCGTGGACTCGGGCATCGGCTCGGTGAAGAAGCTGACCTCGCTGGCCCAGGAGATCAGCAAGGTCAACACCAAGAACATCACCTTCACCACCGTGCCGGTGCTCGACAACCCGGCGGAGAAGGTCAAGGCGACCGTCGTGCTCAACCCGCCCAAGGCGGACGCGCTGTTCGCGATGATGCGCGACGACACCTCGCTCACCGAGGTGAAGTCGGAGAAGAAGGCCAAGAAGAACAAGCAGGACGCGCTCCTCAAGGGATCGAAGGCCGCCGCGGCCGACGTACGGGTCGATGTGTACAACGGCGGCGAGGTCCCGGGGGCCGCGCAGGCGACGGTCACCTGGCTCCAGAACGACCAGGGCGTCCTCAAGTCCACCAACAAGTCCAACGCGCCGTCGAAGGCCGAGAAGACGACGCTGGAGTACGCGCCGAACCAGGCGGACCAGGCCCGTGCGCTGGCCGCCATGATGGGCCTGCCCGGCTCGGCCATGAAGCCGGGCACCGAGGACGCCGAGGGGCTTCAGGCGATGGTCCTGACCCTCGGGAAGGACTTCAAGGCGGCGGGCACTCCGATCACCGGACCGACCAAGGTTCCGGACGACATCCAGCAAGCCAACGCCGACAAGGCAGTGTGCGCCAAGTGACACCGGGTCACCGCGCTGAACCACGAAACTGAGCAGCAGGGGGGTCCCGGTGGGACGGAGCAGCACGCCCGGAGAGGGGACGCGACCACGCGTCCGTCACGCCGATCAACTCGGCTGGGACGACGGGCTGTACGAGGACGGGCCGGAGCAGGGGGCGGGCTCCGGCGACGGGGAGCGGCGGGCCGCCTCCGCGGAGTCCGGTCACCGGCGCGGTGGCCGCAAGCGGAGCGGCGGGAGCGGCAAGCGCAAGGTGCTGCGCTGGAGCGCGTCGGTCCTGGCGCTGCTCATACTCGGCGGCGCGGGGGCCGGATACCTCTACTACGAGCACCTCAACAGCAACATCAAGAAGGCCGATCTGACCCTCGGCGACAAGAAGATGGCCGATCACAAGGCCAACGCCGCCGGTCAGACCCCGATAAACATCCTGCTCATAGGCTCGGACGCGCGGGACGACAAGGAGAACCAGAAGCTCGGCGGGGCCAAGGACACCTTCGGGGCACCGCCCCTGGCCGACGTGCAGATGCTGGTCCACCTCTCCGCCGACCGCTCCAACATGTCGGTGATCAGCATGCCGCGCGACACCATGCTGAAGTTCCCGAAGTGCACCGACCCGGAGACGAAGCGCGTCTACCCCGCGACCACTGGTCTGAAGATGACCAATGAGACGCTCGACCGCGGCGGTCCCGGTTGCACGGTGGCCACCTGGTACGAGCTCACCGGCATCACCATCGACCACTTCATGATGATCGACTTCTCCGGTGTGGTCTCGATGGCCGACGCGATCGGCGGCGTCCCCGTCTGCGTGAAGGGCAACGTCTACTCGCACACCCGCGCCGGCAAGGGCTCCGGGCTGAAGCTGGAGAAGGGCACCACGAAGATCAAGGGCGTACAGGCCCTCCAGTGGCTGCGCACCCGCTACGGCTTCGAGGACGGCACCGACCTCGGCCGCACCCACGCCCAGCACATGTACATGAACTCGATGGTCCGTGAGCTGCGCAAGGGCACCAAGCTCACCGACCCGGGCAAGCTGACGAATCTCGCGGAGGCGGCGACCGACGCCCTGACGGTCGACAAGGGCATCGAGACGGTCAAGAGCCTGTACGACCTCGCGGAGGAGCTGAAGAAGGCTCCCACCGACCGGATCACCATGACGACGATGCCGAACGTCTACGGGACGGGCATCCTGAAGGACCGGGTACTGCCCAAGCCGGGCGAGGCCGAGCAGCTCTTCCAGATGGTCCGCGACGACATCCCGCTCGACGGCAAGGCGTCCAAGAAGAAAAAGAAGGCCCCGGTCGCCGAGAAGCCCACCTCGACCCCGGCCGAGACCCCGGTGACCATCCGCAACGGCACCCGCACCGAGACCGAGTACCCGGTCAAGGGCCGGGCGACGGCGGTCCAGGGTCTGCTGTCCGGGAAGGGCTTCACCCAGTCCTCGCTCGACACGGCGAACACCGAGGCATCGGTCCGGACCACGGTGTCCTACCCGAGCGTGGACATGAAGGGGAACGCCCAGGCGGTCGCCAAGGCGCTCGGTATCCCGCTGAGCGCGGTGAAGAAGTCCACCGACGTCTCGGGCATCACGCTGACCGTGGGCGCCGACTGGCGCGAGGACGGGCCGTACAAGGCTTCCGCGGCCGAGGAGAAGACGCCGGACAGCGCACGGGCGCTCAACGGCGGCGACGAGAAGGCCTGCATGGACATCCAGCCGGGCTTCGGCTGGTAACGCCCGGGCACCACGCACCGCGGGGCCCC